>JAISBS010000045.1 GCA_031266075.1 Treponema sp. | reverse complement strand
ATCCAGGGTGTTCCGGGTGTAGGTATCGAAACTCCGGATCCCCCGCTCGCAGAGGATGATCCGGTCATTGCCGCCGGCCATGAGGTATTCCGCCGCCATAAGAAGTTCCGTAATCGTGGACGCCAGCCCCCGTTTGAGGAGGATCGGTTTGCGGCAGCGGCCCAGTTCCCTGAGGAGGGTAAAGTTCTGCATGTTCCGGGCCCCCACCTGGATAATGTCCACCTCGTCAAAAAGTTCCAGTTGGTGAATCGCCATGAGTTCCGTTACCACCGGAAGCCCCGTAACTTTTTTCGCCTCCAGAAGAAGATCGAGCCCTTCACAGCCCATACCCTGAAAACTGTAGGGACTGGTCCGGGGCTTGAAAGCCCCTCCCCGGAGAAAAGCGGCGCCTGCTTTTTTTACGTCCCCCGCAATGGAAACAATCTGATCCCGGCCTTCTACCGAACAAGGGCCGGCGATAATTCCGAGGAAGCCCCCGCCGATCTTCGCCGTCCCCCCGGCAGGAAGGGGAATTTCGATCCGGGTATCTTCAGGATGAAAAAGACGGTTCGCCCGCTTGTAGGGCTCCCGTACCCGGATAACCTTGTCCACCAAATGATTGGCGGAAAGGGCCTCCGCGTCAATGGCGGCGGTATCCCCCACCAGCCCCAGCACCGTTTGGGTTTCCCCTTCGGAAAAATGCACCTTGACGCCCCGCTGTTCCAGAACCGCGGCAAACCGCTCCGCCTCTTCCCGGCTTGTGCCCGGCTTTATTGCGATAATCATAATTTGTTTTCCTTAACTTCCCTTATTTTCGCAGTTTTGCCGTTCCGTTAAAATTAAAGGGAATCTCGATGTCATCAAGCCCCGGCAGCCCGCCGCCCAGCCGCGCCGCGCCGCTGCAGGCAAAAACAAGGTCGGCGCCCCGGGCGATAAGGCCCGTTATTTCCCGGACCATATTCAGCGCGCTGATGGAAAGGCTCAGGGATGCCGCCGTTTTTTTGCCCGGCTCAAGAACCAGTTCCCCCGGCATCCGCGCCGCGCCCCATTGGGAATTGTTGACCATGAGTACATAGTCCAGGCCCTTCAAATTCAGCGCAAAGGCATTGTTGTTTTCTATTTCCCAGGTCAATTCAAATTCCAGGCGGTCAAGGCTGATGTTTTTGACGCTGATCCCCCGGAACCCCAGGGACGGCATCCTGACCAGGGGCAGCGCGCCGGAATGTTCAAGCCGCCAGACCTGGTCCCCAAAAACCGGCAGCGGGATTTTCGCCCCCAGAGCGATGCGATAGGCCGCTTCGCCGGCATTACCCAGGGAAGCGGCGGAATTATAGAGCCCCTCGTAGGAAAGGTTCACCGGAATTTCCACCACTGAAGTTTTCCGGGCCTTCACGGGCCCGGCGCTTTTCACCGTACCGGCGGCAAAAGAATGGTCCTGGACAAAAAGTTCCCACTCCAGTTCCGGGACGGGCACATCAAAGGGATTGGGGTTTTCCACATTTACCCGGCAGAGCAGGTTGACGCCGGTAAAACTAATCCCCGCCACTTCCACCGAATGGATGGAAAGCGCCGGTTCCCGCAAAACTGAATTCAGGGTCCCACAGTTTGTTAAAAAGGGGGCGCATAAAACCGTCAGGGCGGCAAGGGGACGCTTCCAAAAACCGAAGTTCCCGAATCGCCTTGAAGACCCTCCCGGAAACTCCGGCTGCGTTTTCAGGGACTCCCTTAATTTATAAAAAAAATTCATTTTTCTTTTCTCCTTATTTCATCAAAGCCGCAGTAGGGAACCAGCGCCCTGGGTATCCGCACCGAGCCGCCGGGCTGCTGGAAATTTTCAAGGATCGCGATGATTCCCCGGGAGACGGCAATGGCCGTGCCGTTCAGCATATGGACGAATTTGTTTTTGCCGTCATCATCCCGGTAGCGGATGTTGAGCCGCCGGGCCTGATAGTCGGTGCAGTTTGACGTAGACGTTACCTCTCCCCATTCCCCGTTGTTTCTGCCCGGCATCCAGGCTTCCAGATCCCACTTGCGGTAGGCCGGGGCCCCCAGGTCGCCGGTACAGGTGTCCACCACCCGGAAGGGAATTTCCAGCCCGGTAAAAATTTCTTCCTCTATGGAACGGAGTTCTTCGTGGAAAGCGCCTGAGTCTTCGGGCAGGCAGTAGACAAACATTTCCAGCTTGGTAAATTGATGCACCCGGTAGAGCCCTTTGGAGAACTGGCCCGCAGCCCCCGCTTCCCGGCGGAAACAGTGGGAGAGCCCGGCCATGCGGAGGGGCAGTTTTTCTTTGGGGAGGATCGTACTGGAATAGTAGCCTCCCAGGGTGATCTCCGCGGTTCCCACCAGGCAGGAATCTTCCCCTTCCAGGGTGTAGACATTGGACTCCGCCCCCCGGGGGTTAAAGCCGATCCCCTCCAGAATTTCTTCCCGCGCGACATCGGGGGTGATAAAGGGGGTAAAGCCTTTTTTTGCCAGAATATCTAGGGCGTAACGGACAAGGCCCAGCTCCAGAAAGACCCCTTCGTTTTTCAGGTAATAAAATTTGGTCCCCGAGACTTTGGTTCCCGCGTCAAAGTCGATAATGTCCAAATCCTGCCCCAGCTTGACATGATCCGCAGGCTCAAAAGAAAACCGGGAGGGCTCTCCCACCCGTTTTACTTCAAGGTTGTCCTTGTCTTCCTTTCCCACCGGCGCCTCAGGATGGGCCATATTGGGAATCCGCCGGACTTCGGCCTCCAGTTTTTTTTCCGCCTCCGCCAGTTCCGTTTCCGCGGCGGCAATATGTTCTTTGAGTTTTTTGCCCTCGTCGATAAGGGCGTTCCGGGCATCCGCTTCCAGTTTGCCTTTCATGGCCGCGGCGTTGGTGTTCCGCTGTTGTTGAAGGGCCTGCAAACGGGTGGTCAGTTCCGTGCGCTTATGAAAAAGTTCCGCCGCCGCGTCCGCATCGGCCTTCATAAAACGGTTGGCGATATTCGCCTTTACCGCGGGGAGATTTTCTGCAATAAAACGGTAATCCAGCATGGAGGTATAGTAACAAAGGGGCTAGGCTGTGTCCATGGCTGGAGGGGGGGCTGTTTCCAAACCGGATCCCGCAGCAGGGCTTTTATTTTCCGCCCCCCCTAAGCTCCAAAGCCTTCGGCTTTTCCGCTACCCCCCCAACGCTCATTAAAGGCAGCGCATCCGCCTTGCGCGACTCCGCATCACCTCTTCCTCCTTCCCAGAACAAAGGCCCCGGTAGCGGCGGGGAGCCCCCCCCCACACAAATTTCGAAAATTTTTTATGTAAACGAATTGACCGCTTCTGAAGAACAAAAAGAATGGGGG
>JAISBS010000069.1 GCA_031266075.1 Treponema sp. | reverse complement strand
AACTACCAATCTTTCAAAAAATGTTGGTGTAACACTTCTAACTTTTTCTAATATTTCGTCAGCTAATGTTCTTTTTATATTTTGAAATGCAGTCTCTATTAATTCTTCCGGCGTATGGTTTTCGATCTCATGTATTGACTCGTCTTCTGTTTTGTTTTGATTGGTTAAATTTAGAAATTCATTATATTCACCAAATTGTTTAAGAAATTTCATATCGATTTTTTCAGGTCTTTTCTCTAGTATAGATATTCCTCTCTCAGTAATTTCAATACATCCCCTTTGAGGATATTGTAATAATCCAGCTTTTTTTAGATGTGTCTTTGCCCACCCCGTTCTATTCTCAAAAATAGGTTGTTTTCCACTAGGGAGTAATTCTTGTTTCTGTTCATCAGTTAATTTGAATTTTTCAATTAATATGTTAATAACACTTCTAAATTCATGAACACTTTTATCAGAAGCAATTTCCAACAAGGGTAACATTATTGATTGAAAATCAGGTATATACATATCCATCTCCTTTATACAAGATGTAGTAAATTAATATCCTAATGCTGTCAATACTTTAAAATTGTCTTATTTTTTATACAAGTTAGGGGCATTACACATAACGTTCCGGCTGTTTACGACGATTTAGCGGCCCGGATAAGGGCTTTGCGCGGCATCATTCCGCAGGAACGCGGCCGGGCTCCGCCTACAGTTCGTATATGGCCCGGGCTATGGGCATTCTCCGCCCCATGCCGAAGGCCCGGGGGGAAACTTTGAGAACCGGCGGGGCCTGGCGGCGTTTGAATTCCGCCCGGGCCACGGCTTTGATGATCCGGCCCGCCAATTCCCCGTCCCAGCCCCGTTTGACGATTTCATCCCGGGACAGGTTTTCAAAAAGGTACAGCCTGAGGATCTCGTCCAGGTCTTCGTAGGGGGGAAGGCTGTCCTGATCCTTCTGGTTTGGCCGCAGCTCCGCCGATGGGGGCTTTTCGATGATCGCCTCCGGGATGATCGCTTTGCCGCCTGAGGCTGCGGAACGCTCATTGATCCGTTTACAGAGGGCAAACACCTCGGTTTTGAAAAGATCCCCTATGGGCCCCAGGGCGCCGTTCATATCCCCATAGAGGGTACAGTAGCCCATAGCCAGTTCGCTTTTGTTCCCCGTCGTAAGGAGCATAGAATCGAATTTATTGGAGAAGGCCATGAGCAGGGTTCCCCGGATCCGGGCCTGGAGGTTTTCCTCGGCAATGTCAAAGGGCCTTTTTTCAAAAACCCCCTCCAGGGTTGAAAGGTATGCGTTAAACGCTGTTTCAATGGGCAGGGTTTCATACCGGCAGCCCAGGTTCTCCGCCAGTTCCGCCGCATCGTCTTTGGACCCCTGGGAAGAAAACCGGGAAGGCATACTAAAGCAGACGATATTATCCTTCCCCACCGCCTGAACCCCCAGGTACGCGACCAGGGCCGAATCGATCCCGCCGGAGAGCCCCAGATGGGCCCGGCTGAACCCGCATTTTTTCATATAATCCCGAATCCCCATCACGAGGCCCGCTTCCAGCGCGTCCATCTCCTGCGGGGTAAGGCCGGGCCGAAAAGGTTCCCCGGCTGCGACGGCGGCGGAAGGAGAAACCGCCCCGGATTTTTCCGGCAATTCCGCCGAATCCCAAAAAACCAGGTCTTCCTCAAAGGTTTTTGCCGTCACGCAAACCGGGTAATCCCGGCCGGCGGCGGATTCGGCGGCCGTTGCGGTGGGGGCCGCCGCAAAGGAACAGCCGTCAAAGAGGATCGAATCGTTGGCCCCCACGGCGTTGATATACACCAGCGGGATGTTCCCCCGCATGGCGATCCGTTCCGCCAAAGCCCGGCGGATCTTGAACTTCCCCGCCACATAGGGCGACGCGGAGGGCACACAGAGCAGCGTCAGCCCCCGGCTCAAAAGCTCCCGCACCGGGTCCCGGACATAACTGGTACCGGGAATATCGGTCTCCCGCCAGACATCCTCACAAATCGCAAACCCTATCCGCTCCCCCTTATATTCAAAAGCGGCCCATTCCCGGGCGGGCTCAAAATTCCGGGCTTCGTCAAACACGTCGTAGGTGGGCAGCAGGGTTTTAATCTGCTCAAAAACCAGCGCCCCCCCCAAAAGAACGCCGTACTCATTAACCAGGGACTTGCCCCGGGAATAGGGGTTCCGGTTTACAAACCCCAGCCCCACCGCCACATCCGGCGGCAGTTCCCGCTGGAGGATATGCACGGTCCGGATATTCATTTCCACAAAGCGGTCCTGGTCCAGCAGATCCATAGGCGGGTACCCGCAGACCGCCAGTTCCGGGAAGAGCGCCAGTTCCGCCCCCTCCGCCGCCGCCCGCCGGGTGTACTCCAGGATTTTTCTCCGGTTGCCGGAAAAATCCCCGATGGTGGAATTGATCTGAGCTATCGCAATACGCATACCCGTATTATACCGCAAGCGGAAATAATTAAGAAGTGAAAAGTGAGAGATTTTTTTGACCGCCCCCAAACGATAACCGGACCATGTACCGTCTGGGGGGGTAACGGAAGACTTGCCGCTGACACAGCACGCCGCGAACCTTCGGTTCGTGGGGAGTTTTGCGGCGGCGGTAATCCGCGGCCCGCAGCCTTTGATGCCGCAAAACTCCCCGCATAATGCGGCAAGGCTGGAGTGCAGGGGGGCCGGGCGAAAACGCGCCTGTACCGGGAGGCGGGCCGGGAAACAGGCCCCCCTCCTCAGTTCTTGTTCCTTACCCCTCCCCGATCAGATATTCCCGCAGACGGCCGGCGGTTTTTTCGTCCACCTGGGCTTCCATTTCGATATAGCCGGGCTCGTAGGTTTCCGACCGAACCATACCGCTACGGTGAAGCTGGGCCGCCAGATCCGTCCGGCCGGGGGGGAAACGGAAGACGCGGTTCTGTCCGGCCCGGGAGGCTGAAAGGCAGTGATCAATGCGGGCGGAGAGTTCCGCCAGGCCCGCGCCGGTGAGGGCGGAAACGGGAACACAGCCGTCGTAACGCCGTTTAAGGCCCTCAAGCAGATCCGGGGATTCCAGGCGGTCGATTTTGTTCAACACCGTTATCGCGGGAATTTTGCCGGCGTCCAGTTCCCGCAGGACCGAGAGCGTGGCGGCGTAAAAGACATCCATGTCGCTTTCCGAGGCGTCCAGCACATGGATGATCAGATCCGCCAGGCGGACTTCTTCCAGGGTGGCGCGAAAGGCGTCTACCAGCGCGTGGGGGAGCCGCCGGATGAAGCCCACGGTATCCACCAGAAGGACCGGCCGGTCTTTCGCCGGCTCAAAACGGCGGGAAGCGGCATCCAGGGTGGCGAACAGTTTATCCTCCGCCGGTACGTCCGCGCCGGTGAGGGCGTTAAACAGGCTGGATTTCCCCGCGTTGGTATACCCCACAATGGCGCAGACCGGGGTTTCCCGCCGTTCCCGCTGCCGCCGCCGGACCCCCCGCTGGCGGCGGACCTCCTCCAGTTCCCGCTCCAGGGCCCGGATCCGTTTTTCCACCAGGCGGCGGTCGGTTTCCAGCCGGGTTTCCCCCGCGCCCCGGGTACCGTACCGGCCGCCCCGCTGGCGGGAAAGATCGATATATTTATGGGTCAGCCGGGGCAGGGAGTAGGAAAGTTCCGCCAGTTTTACCTGGAGTTCCGCTTCCCGGGTCACCGCCCGTTCGGCGAAGATCCTGATGATCAGTTCCTGCCGGTCCACCACGGGAAGCCCCGAAAGCGTCTCCCAGTTCCGCTGCTGGGACGGGGTGGGCTCCCAGTCAAATATGAAGCAATCCGCCTCCAACGCGGCGGCTTTTTCCGCCAATTCCTGAACTTTTCCGCTTCCCATGCCGAATTTCGGATTTTTTTCCCGGACTGTTACGGTTTCCTGGGCGACGATTTCCAGCCCCAGGGTATGCGCCAGGCCTGCCAGTTCCCTGGCCATAGAACCGGCCTCCGTTTTTGGGGCCGCCGTATTCCGAATTCCGGCTAAAAAAGCCCGTTTTGGCCGCTCGGCGGTTTCGTAGACTTTATCCATATTATCCACTAAGGTAATTTTTGAGTTGTTTGTCAAGTTTGCCGCGGAGTATTCCCGCAGACTACTTACGGGGCGGCCGCAAGGTGGCCGCTAAATAGCGCAAAAATTGTATTTTGTGTATACTCTTGCCGGCGAAGGGGTTTCAAAACGAACCGGGTTTTGAAATTGACGCTATATTAATGGCGATTAATGCCGATATTATACCAGTATCTCTAAAACCCCGCGGTGGTTTTGGAAGATTGCCCATGACAGGTTTTACCAGGAAGTAAGAGTGACCGTATCCCAAAAAGCGGCCTTGAGCCTGCTCATTTCTGTTTTCCTCTTTGCCGGCTTTGCGGTATTGGCTTTTACCGGATTATTCGATCTGGTGGAAGCCCGTTTTTATAATCCTTCTATTACCCGGACTTTGAACCGTGAAGTGGGCCTGGACACGGAAACGGTGCAGGAATTTCTGGCGGAAATCCAGGGCCGTTTTGCGGACACCCTGAACGATCCGGCGGTGCGGCGCAGTTTTCTGCCCAATCAGAGCGCGGAAGATATTTTTGAACGGACCAGAATTTACGGGGTCCTTCTGGAATCCTTAGGGGGGCTTCAATCAGTACGGTTTATTGACTCAGGAGGCGTGCGGATCCATTTTTCCACCTACGCCCAGGACATTTTCAGCCAGGACCGTTTGTCCATCGCCTACCACAACTACCAGGAAGGGCCGGGGAACATGCCCTACGATCAGGTGGCGGTCCCCAGCCAGGGGGCGGTAAAATTCACCCTGGATGAGGGGGGGGACCGGGTCCTCGTTTCTTTTCCTTTCTATGATTCTTTTGAAGTGTACCGGGGGACCGCCCTTTTTACCGTTTCCGTCCGGGCGGTGGTGGAACGGCTTATCAGCGAAAACCGGATAAAAATAGGGGATGATGTTTCCATTATTTCCACGCCTCCGGGCTTTGTTTCCGGGCTGCCCGGAACGGCGAAAACCGAAATACTGGCCAAGACCGCCGCCATCTGGAACGACGGGCTTTTGACCCTCACCCCCCTGGATTCCGCCGCGTCGGAAACCACCCTGGCGCTGCTGTCGTCAAAAACCAGCCAGGGGCTCTTTGTCGGCCGCCTGATAAACGAAACCCTTTTCTCCTTTCCCCAATCCATGAAGGTGATACTCCTGGTTTCTATTTTCCTGACCATATATCTGGCCATATTCCTCTTCTTCAATCTCCGGCAGGATACCATGACGGTCATCCAGAACCGGCTCAAGAGCCTTCAAATTTCCCTTATCGAACAATATTACGATCGCAAAAGCGATATGGATTGGACTCACTGGACCCGGGAGTTGGAACAGCGCCGGGACGATATCCGCGCCGAGGTAAAGCGGGGGATCAGGACAAAACAGGGCCGGCGTTCCGAAGAAGATATTGATTCTCTTATCGATAAATCTTGGGATGAAATATTGGCGGTCATCGGCGGCCGCCGGAACGTCCAGCAGAGTATTGATGAGGAAAAACTCCAGAGCATTTTGAACCGTGTTTTGCAGGCGGTCCCCGCCGGAGCGGCGGCTCCCGGGCTTCCCACCCCGGCGGCTCCCGCGCTCCGGACTCAGGCGCCGGGGGCCGCCCCGGCGGAAGAACCGGCGGTAAAACCGGCGGAGGAAGCTGAGGAACTGGAAGAGCTGGCGGCGGAACCCGAAGACGCCGAAGCGGCGGAGGAACCGGCGGAGGAACTCGAGGAACTCGAGGAAATTCCCTCCGTTGAAGAAGATGCCGGGGCTGTTACAGAACCGGCGGAGGCGGCGG
>JAISBS010000026.1 GCA_031266075.1 Treponema sp. | reverse complement strand
GTGTCTTTTGAAATTATTTTTAGTTCTTTTCCAAATGCCTCAACAAATAATTCACTGATTTTTTCTCCCATATTTCCATTCAAATCTTTAGCAAGTTTAATTTCCATAATTTTATTTCCCCCGATTGTTTTTATCATAATATTTTTTAATAATTTTGTCAACCAATTCAAAACCAATTGCGCATAACGTTGTTTATGCGCTACCGGTTTTGTGCGCTGGTGTGTACGGCGGTTATGCTGCTTTGTTAAGCCAGACCGCCTGCTATTTGTTGCGGCGCTGCCTTTACCGGGCGCCGAATGTGTGTTACCGGTATTCATCAACATTCTGCGGCTGCTTTTTGCGCCGAATAGGGGGGTTAGTGGAAAAGCCGAAGGCTTTGGAACGAAAGGGGCGCCCAATACGGCAGGCGAAATATTGAGCCTGTTTTTTCGATTCGGTATCATGGCGCACCCCCCGAAGAAGTAAACGCACCCCATAGGGGGGTAGGCCGGGACCCTGGCCCGGCCGCAGGGGGGCCAGAATAACGGCGTCCGCGCACAAAAAATGTATGGAAACCGGCCCCCCCCTCCCTTCTAATTTACCGCTAAATCCGGTATACTGATGACAGGTAAAATAAACATTAGAGTTGTTTAAAAACAGTAAAAATGCGGAGCATTGAAACCTGCAGGGTTTCTTGCGAGACTTGTGACGGACTTTAGTCTGCGATAACCAACCGGGTTATTGAACAAGTCCATTCAGGAGAAAAAAATGGAAAAGAAAATTTTTGTTGAATGGGAGGACCGGTATTCGGTGGCGATTCCGTTGATTGATGATCAACACAAACATTTGATTGAGTTGACCAACGGGCTTTATAATGCCTGCCTTGCGGGAACCGAGGCGGCCAGGGTTCATTTTCGGGAAGCGGTTCACGGGACGGTGGATTATGTCAAATTTCATTTTTCGGCGGAAGAAAAAATTCTGGAAAATATACAATTCCCCGGCATTGCGGCCCACAAAAACGAACATGAAAGTTTTGTGATAAAAGTGCTGGCGGATGTAAGGGATTTTGAAGCGGGGAAAAAATTTGTTCCCAATATTTTTGTCCGCTATCTCCGCGACTGGATTCTTGCCCACATTGCGGTGGAGGACAAAAAATACGCCGACTATATTCTGGAGCTGAAGAAACAGAATAGAGTTGTTTAAAAACTTCAGTTTTTGAACAACTCTAATTCAAGGGCGGCTGTTCCAATGGAAACCCAACCGGGGTTTCCAGGGGTTCTCTGCCGCTTTTTGCGAAGTTTACGCTTCCAGCCGCTTTACAATCGCGTCGATGAATTCCTGGGAGTTGAGGGATTTTGCGGGGGCGGGATTGGCGAGCGCGAGCAGATCGCCGGTCATCTCCCCGGCCTCGATGGTTTGCAGGGCCGCGGCTTCCAGCTTTTTGGCGAAGGCGGCCAGTTCCGGAGTGTGGTCGATTTCCGCCCGTTTTGCCAGCGCGCCGGTCCAGGCGAAGATCAGGGCTACGGGGTTGGTACTGGTTTTTTCGCCCTTTTGCCAGCGGTAATAATGCTGCTGGACGGTGCCATGGGCGGCCTCGTATTCTACCGCCCCCGAGGGGGACACGAGGACGCTGGTCATCATGGCCACGCTGCCTGCGGCGCTGGCGATCATGTCGCTCATCACATCTCCGTCGTAGTTCCGGCAGGCCCAGAGGAAGCCGCCCTCGCTTTTTACCACCCTGGCTACCGCATCGTCGATGAGGGTGTAAAAATAACGTAAACCCGCGGCGTTCAGTCTGTCCCGGAATTCGGTTTCATAAATTTCGTTAAAAATTTCTTTAAAATGGCCGTCGTAAATTTTGGACACCGTGTCCTTGGCGGCAAACCAGACGGGCAGTTTTTCGTCCAGGGCGTAGACAAAACAGGCGCGGGCAAAACTTTTTATTGATTCATCCAGATTGTGTATTCCCTGCACAATGCCCGGCCCCTTCATCTCCGCAACGGGGATCCGTTTTTCCGGCCCGCCGTCCGCCGGGGTGTAGACCAGTTCCACTTTTCCCTTGCCGGGGATCCGCAGCTCCGCGGCCTTGTACTGATCCCCGTAGGCGTGGCGGCCAATGACGATGGGCTTCCGCCAGGTTGATACCGAGGGCTTGATGGTGGACACGCTGATCGGTTTGCGGAATACCGTGCCGTCCAGAATCGCCCGGATGGTGGCGTTGGGGCTGGGGAACAGATTTCTCAAATGGTATTCCGCCTTGCGGGCCTCGTTGCTGGTGATGGTGGCGCATTTGACCCCTACGCCCAAACGGTGTATGGCTCTGGCGGATTCAGCGGTAACCGCATCGTCCGTGGCGTCCCGGTTCGCGAGACCCAGGTCGTAATATTCAGTTTTTAAATCCACATAGGGGAGGAGCAATTTCTCTTTGATCAGGGCCCACAGTACCCGTGTCATCTCGTCTCCGTCGATCTCGACCAGAGGGGTCTTCATCTTTATCTGCGCTGTCATTCAATTCTCCTCGGGCCTGCTGCAGGCTGTCGGGGCTCCTTTGGGAGACAAGGGGGCTGTCCGAACAAGTCCAGTGTACATGAGCTGGCGGAATTTGTACACTGTTTTTTATGGAAAAAATTATCGAAATTGTCCGGGGGGATATTACCCGGCTGGAAGTGGACGCCATTGTCAATGCGGCGAACTCAAGTCTTTTGGGCGGCGGCGGGGTGGACGGCGCTATTCACCGGGCGGCGGGACCGGAACTGCTGGCGGAGTGCCGGAATATTGCCACGGCCCGGCGGCCCGGTGAAGCCTGTCCCGCGGGGGAGGCGGTGATCACCGGGGCCTACGGGCTCCCCTGCAAAAAGGTGATCCACACGGTGGGCCCTGTCTGGTACGGCGGCAGCCGGGGAGAGCCGGAACTGCTGGCCTCCTGCTACCGGAAGAGCCTGCTTTTGGCGGAAGATGCGGGCCTGGGCAGCATTGCCTTTCCCAATATCAGCACCGGGGTGTACGGCTACCCCAAAGAGGCCGCCGCGGAGATCGCCCTGGAGGCGGTGAAAGCCGCCCTTCCCCAATGCCCGCATATCCGGCGGGCGCTGTTTGTCTGCTTTGATGACGAAAACTACCGGCTCTACCGGCGTCTTGCGGGCTAAGGCGCTTCAAGGCCGGCGAAAATCCGGTTCCACTGCGGCTCACGGGAGCGGGGAAAGGACAGGGTTTTTTGCCGGGACTTTTCACCCCGTTCCAGAACCAGCTCCTTTTTGGGGCAGTCCAGCAGTTTGGCGAAAAAGGCGGTGAGTTCCCTGTTGGCCTTGCCATCTTCGGGGGCCGCGGCGATCCGCACCCGGAGGCGGCCATCCCTGAAACCCGCCAGTTCCGTCCGGGACGCGCCGGGTACGGCCCTGAGTTCCAGATAAACTCTGTCGCCCGAAATGCGGAGGCCGTTCATGGCGGGCCGTCCCTTTCGACCCGTTTGGCGGCGCTCCGGTTTGAGGGGAGCCACCGGGGCTTGCCGGTTTTCCATTCAAACAATACGGCCCCTTCTCCCGCGGGCCGGATCCGGTAGATCATGTTGGCCAGCGCGGCGGCCCGAAAAGTGGTTTCCGGCGGCGGGGGGAATTTCCCGGGCGGGAACGCATCCTCCGGCCCTTCTATCAGGGCGGCCCCCAGAACGGGGGGGGCCAGACGGCAAAGCTGGGCCCCGGCGGCGCTGCCGGCCAGATCGGGGACAACGAGGTTCAGTACAAGGCCGTAGATTGCCGGGTACTCCCCGCCGCCGCCGGGACTGCCGCCGGAAACGCCGGAGTTGCCGGGGAACCGGGAGGGGCCCAGAGAGATCATCCCCGCCCCGGGAGAGCGGATCTTGCCGTCCCCGCCGAGATTCGCCTCCCGCAGGGTCAGAGCGGCGTCCCGCAGTTCGCCGGGACTCAGGGGCCGGGAAAGGACCGCCAGCGGAACCACCCAGGGAAAGGTCCCGGCCCCGGTCATCCCGGCGGCAAAGAGCCCTTCGCTCCAGCGGCGAATGACGTTCCGGGCGTCCCGGTGGGGGATCAGGACCAGAAGCCGCAGCCTCCCGGCGGTATTCAACTTCACCCCTTCCATCCCATGGCAATATCCTCCAAATCCTGTTAGCATGGTAAGCAGCACCATGAGAGTTGTTCAGAAACCGAAGCTTTGCGGCTCCTGAACAATGCTATTATATAAGGGAGTATTATGAAATATAAGACCAAACTTTTGGCGGACCGGTTTGCCGGAACCCTCGCCCAATGGCCCGGCGTTGAATGTGTTACCCTGAACGAAGCGGCCCTGCCGGACACCCTGGACCCCTATTTCGCCCTGATTCTGGACGTGTTTTATTCCGCCCCCATTCCCGGCGGCGAGGAACGCTGCGCCCGGTACGGAGACGATGTGGCGGCATTCGAGACCTCCAGCCAAAACATGAAAGACCGCTTCCTCATCGGGAACCTGCCGGTGCGGCTGGAATATAAATCCACGGAAAAAATCGAAGAACTGATCTCCATTGCGGACACCCGGCTGGATCAACTGTGGCTCATCAAGGACTCAGGGACTTACGGATTCTACCGTCTGGCCCAGGGGGAAATTCTGTTTTCCCGCAACGGCTGGATCGACGGTATCCGCCGGCGGCTCCTCAATGTAGGGGATCAGTTCTGGGCGGAGATGCGGGCCTTTCACCAGTCGAAGATGGAACACTTTCTGGGAGACCTGGGGGCCGCCTGCCAGCAGGGCGACGATTTTCATTACCTCATCGCTTCCGCGGGATTCATCAAAACCGCCTGTCTGGCCCTCTTCTGCCTGAACCGCCATTTTGAACCCTCGCACCGGGCCTATTACAAACAGGTGCTGGCCCTTCCCGTTCTCCCCGAATCCTTCCGGGCCCAGATAGAAACCTTTCTCCGCGGCGATCCCGATATGGACATGGATCGCCGGTTTTCTCTCGCCAAACTTATCGCCCGCGGCGTGGTGGGGATCGGGGGTTAGAAGCCAGGGAAAAAAACCGGATGAACATACAATTTGGGAACGACAAAACACCTCCGAACCCCCGGTTCGGTTCCTCCGAACCCCCGGTTCGGCTCCTCGCGTTTTTCTCTCTGCTCACTTTGCCCTGCCTGCTCCTCTCCTGCGCCGAAAAAATCCCGGCGGCGTTTCCCGTTGCGAATGCGGGAGCTGTCCTTTACGGGGCGGGGCGCGAAGCGGCGGAAGGAGAACTGGAACTCGCAGAGGTAAAAACCTGGGACTATGTGTTTGAACAGCCTCTGCCTGCCGGATCTTTTTCCCTTGGCATCGACTATGCCTTTTCCGCCCCGCCAGGAGAAACGTTAAAAAATTTGTACGATCTGGTTTTGCGGATCAACAGCGGGGAAGCCTGGGCGCTGCCCTGGGACGCTTCGTTTCTGTTTCCCGGCGAAGGAGAGGAGGCCCCGGTCTATGCGGTTCCCCTTTCCGGCCCGGCGCTGGGGGGCTTCAGCCTTTCCCTGGTTCCCCGGGACGGCAGGTCAAAGGGACGGATTTTCCCCCGGACGGCGGAAGCCCCCCGGCTGATCATAAAATCCCTGGGCTTTGAAAAAACCTGGTTCGGCTTTATCCGGGAAACAGGGGGAAGGCTCCGCGCGACGCCCTTTGTGTATGGCCGGGATGACGGGGGCTTCTCCATCGCCGCGCCAGCCCGGTGGCAGACGCCGGGGCAGATGGAACTCCGGGTGATCCGGCAGGCCGCCGGGCCGGGGACGCTTGTTGTGGAAACCGGGAGGCCGGATCAGGCGGCGGATCAGGCAGGCAGGCGGCGCTTTGAAATTTCACCGGGGCTGGAGCGGTTCCGCATACCCGCCGCGGTTTTGGCCGGTGGCTCCGGCAGTCCCGGCGGCTCCACGGAAGGCCTCACCCTCTGGGGGGAAGGGATCGCGGCCTGTTATCTTGCCGCCGGGGAAACGCCGCTTTTTCCCCGCCCGATCTCCGCGGATCCGGAAATCATCCTGGCCTACCCCCCGGAAGCGTGGCGGAACCCCCGGTTTGAAGTATTCCGCTGGGAACAGTTTCCGGCAGTGTTGATCATCGACACGGCGGATTACGCGGTCCAGGACCGGCTCTTCAAGCGGCTCTGTTTTTTTGTGGAAAAAAAAGGCTTCCGGGGCCGGGTCGCCTCCGATAGGGAAATCGAGAAACTCCACGGATGGAACGCCCACGATTACCGGGCGGAAGACCTGGCCCGGTTTTTTCAGGCCGCCGCGGACTTTCCCCTGTCCCCGGAGGAACGGGAACTGGAGCAGCTCCTTTTTGACGAGGGCATTATCCGCCGCGAAGGAAACTCGATCCGCGGCGGGGAAGGGGCGGTGCTTTCTGTTTCCCGGGAATCGGCGGCGTATCTCCGCAGCCTCTTTATGGCCCACGAAGGCTTTCACGGCCTGTTTTTTATCGACCGCGATTTCCGGGATTTCAGCCGCCGCCGCTGGGACGGACTTTCCCGCCGGACCCGGTCCTTCATCCTTTCCTATTTTGACTATCAGAGTTACGACACCGCCGATTCCGGCCTTATGGTAAACGAGCTGATGGCCCACTGCCTCCAGCAGCCCGCTATTCAGGCCCCCCGGTACTTCGGGGAAACCCTGGCCGCCCGGATTGACGCTTCCCCCTGGCGGCGGGAAGTACTGCCGGAAAAGGACGAGACCGCCGGAAACTGGCCCGAACTGGGCCGGGCCTTCCGCGTGGAGGCGGAAGCCTTTTCCGAATACGTGAACCGGCGCTGGGGCCTTTCCGCGGGCCGGGCCGGGTACGTGCAGATCCGGGAATAGAAAAAAGCGAAACCCTAAACGTCAGGAGGGGGGGGCCACTTTCCGTACTTTTTTTGTGTGCGGACGCCGTTATTCTGGCCCCCCCTGCGGCCGGGCCAAGGTCCCGGCCTACCCCCCAGGTGGGTGTTATTACCGTTGTTAGGGGGGCGCCGTGTTAGCTGTACGCTGGACAGGCTCAATATTTCGCCTGCCGTATTGGGCGCCCCCTGCGCTCCAGCCCTGCTCCACCTTGTTGGGGTTTTGTGGCTTCGTACCCTCTCGCAGATCTCAACCCACCATCGCCCCCGCCACAAAACCCCGCAAAAACTTGCGGAGGGCCTTCGGCCCGGAGCAAGTCTTCCGCTACCCCCCTATGGGGTGCGTTTACTTTTGGGAACCTCTAAAAACTTCAGTTTTTAGAGGTTCCCTTTTTCGGGGGGTGCGCCGTGATACCGAATCGAAAAGACAGGCTCACTATTTCGCCTGCCCTTGGGCGCCCCCTGTAGCCGGCCAGGGAGCTTGTTGGCCCCAAACCCGCTCTTGACTTTTCCCCCGGTTTTGAAGTATATCTACCGTATATTTTCAGAGAAGGTTGCAAAATGTACGCATTGGTAGAATTTAAAGGGAAACAGTACAAGGCCGAAAAGGGAGCCCTCCTCAAGGTGGACAAAATAGATGCCGAGCCGGGTTCCAATATCGCGATTGATTCGGTGCTACTGGTTTCCGGGAGCGGCGAAGGCCCGGTTACCGTGGGGGCGCCCTATATACCGGGGGCCACGGTGTCCGCCACAGTGGAATCCCACGGGAAAGACCCGAAGATCATCGTCTTCAAATACAAACCCAAAAAGGATTACCGCCGCAAGCAGGGCCACCGCCAGCAGTATTCCATTATCAAAATCGCCGATATTGCCGGAGTTTAGGGGTTCCGGTAACCGGAATTCCGGCGGGGCGCGGTGATAGAGATAAAGCTGGCCCTTGACGGGGCGGGGCTCCTGCGGGGCTGCGACATTCAGGGGCATGGTGGCGCAAACGGCGGCGGGGCCGATGTGGTCTGCGCCGCGGTGTCGGTGCTGATCCGGACCGCCCTGCGGGTTCTGACGGGCAGACCGGGCATAACAATCCGGGGAGAGGCCCCTGAACGGGGCTCCCTTTGGATGGAAGCTGAATATACCCCGGAAGGAAGGGATTTCCTTTCCGCCACGGGCTTTTTTTTGACCGAGGGGCTCAAATCCGTAGCGGCGGATTACCCCGGACATTGTAAAATGACTATTTATACGAATTCGATGGAACGGAGGAACTAAATGGCACGGAAACGCGGCGGCAGCGGCGCGAAAAACGGACGGGATTCCAATCCCCAATATCTCGGCGTCAAGGCTTCCGGCGGCTCCGCCGTCAAGGCCGGGACCATCATTGTCCGGCAGCGGGGGACGAAAATTCACCCCGGTCCCAATGTGGGCTGCGGGGGGGATTATACCCTTTTTGCCCTGTCGGACGGAACCGTCAACTTTACCCAGCGCCGGGGCCGGAAACTCGCCGTCGTCCTGCCCAACGGCTAAGGCAGCCACGGACAGCGCGGCTCCGGACGCGGCAGACCCGGTTATCAATGGAAAAATTTGCCGACGATGCGCTTATCGAAGTCTCTGCCGGATCCGGCGGGAACGGCTGCGCGGCCTTCCGGCGGGAAAAATACGTCCCCAGAGGCGGGCCCTCCGGCGGCGACGGGGGCAGGGGAGGGGATGTGATCTTCACCATCCGCCGCAACCTCCGCACCCTGGCCCATCTGCGGTATAAACATACGTTCAAAGCGGAAAACGGACGGGACGGGGAGGGTTCGGCCCGCTATGGCCGGAACGGCGGCGACCTGATCATCCCCCTGCCCCCCGGTTCACTCCTGAAAGATGCGGATTCCGGGGCGCTGATCCGGGACTTTGGCGCGGAGCCCGGCGATTTTGTGTTCCTGAAAGGGGGAAACGGCGGCTGGGGGAACATTCACTTCAAATCTTCGGTGAACCAGGCCCCCCGGAAGGCCCTGCCCGGTCAGCCCGGCAAAAGCGCCCGGCTCAGGGTGGAACTGGCCCTCATGGCGGACATCGGCCTGGTGGGATTCCCCAACGCGGGAAAGTCAAGTCTCCTCAACCATTTTACCAACGCCCGGCCCAAAATCGCCCCCTATCCCTTTACCACCAAAATTCCCAACCTGGGGGTGCTTCGTTTGGGAGGCTTCCGCCCGGACGACCCCGATGGCCGGGACATTATTCTGGCGGACATTCCGGGCCTTATCGAAGGGGCTTCCGCGGGGGCAGGTCTGGGGATTCAGTTCCTCAAACACATTTCCCGGACCGGGGCCCTGGCCTTTCTCATCGACCTTTCGGATGACAAGTACCTTGACGCCTTTGCCATACTCTGTGAGGAACTGGGGGCCTTTTCCCCGGAACTGGTGAAAAAACGGCGAATCATTTTGGGAACCAAAACCGACCTCGATGCCGCCGCGGGACGGCTGGAGGCCCTCAGGTCCCGGTACCCCGGCGAGCGGATTTGGGGGATCTCGGTCTTTTCCGGGGAAGGGCTGGAGGAACTGGCCCCGGCGCTGGCGGAACTGGCCGGGAGCGCCGAATCCCCCGCCGGGCCGCCGCCCGAAACGCCGGAGGGCCGGGCCGGATGAGATACGCGATTCTGGGGGGCAGTTTCAACCCCGTCCATCTGGGCCATCTGTTTCTGGCCGATGCGGTTCTGGCGGAAACGGATTACGACCGGATCATCCTGATCCCCGCGTTTCAGTCCCCCTTCAAGCCAGGGGAGCTGGAGGCCGTTTCCCCCCGGGACCGGGCGGATATGCTGGCCGCCTCCATTGCCGGAGACCCCCGGCTGACCATCGACGACTGTGAAATCCGGCGGGAAGGAGTTTCCTATACCATCGACACCGTGCGGGACATCATCCGGCGCTATCTCCCTGAAGGGAAGCCGGGCCTTATTCTGGGGGACGATCTGGCGGCGGATTTTCTCCAATGGCGGCAGGCCGGGGAACTGGCGGAACTGGCGGACATTGTTATCGCCCGGCGGCGCTTTTCCGGGGAGCTTTCGTATCCCTACCCCTGCCGGCAGATCAAAAACGACGTGATGGAAATTTCCTCCTCCGCCGTCCGGGAACGGATCGCTGGCGGGAAGGGCTGGCGGAGCCTGGTGCCCCCGGCGGTCCGGGTCATCATCGAAGACCGGAAACTGTACGGGCCGGGGACGGAGCCGCCGGAAACTGCCCCGGCGGAGGGGGTCAGCGCAGAACTGATTATCCGGCTGGAAAACGCTGCCCGGGAAAGCCTTAACCCCGGACGCTTTCTCCATTCCCGAAACACGGCGCTGCTGGCCTGGGATCTTTGCCGCCGCTTCGGGTTGGACCCGCAGGCGGGCTACCTGGCCGGGATTGCCCACGATCTGGGGAAACCGCTGGGCGAAAAGGCCCTGATAAATCTGGCCAAACGGGACGGCGGGGACATAAGCCGGCTGGAACGGAAAAAACCTTCCCTGCTCCATGGACGGGCCGCGGCGGTCTTGCTTGAAGAGCGGTTCGGCATACATAATAAAGATATTCTGGAGGCCGTAGCCTGGCATACCGAGGGCAGCGCGGTTATGGGCCCGCTGGGAAAGGTGCTGTATATCGCCGACAAGATCGAGGTGTCCCGGAGCGGGATTGATCCGGTTGTGCGGGAAGCGGGCTTTGCCGGCAGCGGCCCCCTGTCGGGCGGAGAGGCCGGAGAAGCGCTGGACCGGCTTTTTGGCGCGGTTCTGGACGATACCGTCAGCTTCCTCAGGGAAAAAAAACTGGATATTTCCGGGGAGACCCTCCGCCTGCTGGAACAGATGAAAACGAGGAAAACCGATTGAGAAGAAACCGGGTTGACGCCAGCGTCTTTTTACTGGCCGCCATTCTCCTGCTTTTGGCGGGGGGCGCGGCGTTTACGGTTTTTACCCTCCGTTCCGACCCCATCGAAGAGGCACTTTCGGGGAACCGGGTTATCAACACCCTTTTTGTCATCGACAAAGATCAGAAACCCCTGGGCGCCTATGTGCTGATGTACTATCCGGCGACCAAACGGGCCGCGGCGTTTGACATCCCCGGTAATCTGGGGCTCATCATCCAGCAGATCAACCGGGTTGACCGGATTGACACGGTGTACGATCCCCGGCGGATTGGCCCCTTCGAGGCCGAAGTGGAGAGGCTTTTGGGCATCGACCTCAACTTTTCCATGATCATCAACACCGGGGATCTGGGCAAGCTGGTGGATTTGATAGAGGGGGTGGAGATTTTTATCCCCGTCCCGGTGGAAATTTACGACCGGGAAAACTCCATTCTTTTCTCCTCCGGGGCCGTCCGGCTGGACGGGGACAAGGCCCGGCTCTATGTAAGCTACGAGCTTCCCGACGAGGAACGGGAAATGGCGGTTTTCCGGCGGCAGCGGTTTTTTCTGGGGCTTATCAAGCGGCTGGGGGAAATGAACGGGGCCCTGAAAAACCCCGCAGCGGCGCAGATTTATCAGTCCTTTTTGACGGCGGACATGAACTCCCGTACCCGAACCCGCCTGTTTGACGAATTTGCGGGGATTGATACGGATCGGATCAACATACAGGCCGTGGGGGGCAATTTCCGGGAGGTCTCCGGGCAGATGCTTCTGATCCCTTCTTTTGACGGCAATCTGGTGAAGGATATTGTCCGCCAGACCCTGGGCGCCCTGACCCGGCAGCTTGACGACTCGTTGAGCGACCGGGTCTTTACCGTAGAGGTGCTGAACGGGACCGCCACAAACGGCCTGGCAGGAAGAACCGCGGAACTGCTCCGGGGCTTCGGTTATGACGTGATCTCCGCCGGAAACGCGGACCGGAATGATTATGAAAAAACCGGGATTATCGACCGTTCCGGTTACGACGAGGCGGCGAAAATCTTCGGGGAGGTTATCCGCTGCGGGAATATCCGGGCGGAAACGCCGGCCCAGAACAACCCGGAGGAAATAAACATCCAGAACCTTGAATACCGTTCGGATTTTACCCTGATTATCGGAAGGGATTTTAATGGAAGATACGTCCTGGAAAACTAGGCCCTCGGCGGAGGGAACTGAGACCGCCGCCGCCCTGGGCGATCTGCTCCGGGAACACCGGGGCGGGGATGTGGCGGTTCTGGACCTTCGGGGGCAAAGCAGCTGGACCGATTTTTTTGTCATTGCCACCGTTTCCAGCGGCGCCCACCAGCAAGGGCTGGAGCGGCATATCAAGGAATTTGCCCGGGAACGGGGAATAGAGATACTCAGGCGTTCCCGGAAAGCTCCGACCGGAGAGTCGTCCGGCGAATGGCGGCTGATTGACATGGGCTCCATCGTGATTCACCTGATGAGCGCCCCGGCCCGGTCTTTTTATGAACTGGAGCGGCTCTGGGGCCCCGGGCCGCATCACTCGTCAAAATCGTCGTAATCTACATCTTCTTCGTAATCATAATCGTCGTCTTCATCTTCAAAGTCGTCGTCTTCGTCTTCAAAGTCGTCCCCGAAATCGTCTTCCATATCGTCGAAATTGTCGGTTTCGTCGATATCCTCATCATCGTCTTCATCTCCGTCGTCAAGGGCGAAGCAGGGCGGGGGGAGACTCGGGCTGTCCCCGGTGTACTGCCCGCAGTTCAGGAGCATCAGTGCGGGCGTCTCCAACGGATAAAGCAGGCGCTGGGGGTATATGCCTTCCAGGGTATTTGTCGGTTCATCCGGAATCATAATATTCTCCATCATGAAATGATTCGAAGTCCGCAAGGCGGACGCCGTGGCCCGCGAAGCGGACGCCTAGGTTTCCCGTACCGGATGCAGATTGACCGCATCACTCTTGAACCATAAGGGAGAGTTTCCGTATCTGTCAACTGGTTTTTGCGGTTCCCGTTGTTTTTTTATTCACGGCGAGGGTTTAATACCCATATGCGTTTACTTAACAAAGCCATAAAAACGTGATACGCTCCCCGGCATGGATGAGGGGAAAACAAGTTTTGAGCAATTATTGTCGGTAATGCCCGAAGG
>JAISBS010000009.1 GCA_031266075.1 Treponema sp. | reverse complement strand
CCGACTTGCTTTTTCCGCTTCCTTTCCACCCCTCAAGCCATTTTGCTTTCTCTTCCGCGCTGTACTGCTTCATAGTTTCCTCCGGTATATTAATAATACCGGAAGTCTATCCCAGGTGTTCCCTTCGCGTAAGGTGGGTCGTTATTGACTCATACTTCTGTACAACCAATTTCGGCCTTTCCTCCAATGCATAGCACCATTCATGTAAAAGAACATTACCGTCCTAAATATAGCGAAATATTTTATCTTATCAACACTTTTCTAATATGTTGTTGTTTTAATTTATCCATCCAAAGGTAGCGACTCCACTAAAAATGTATTATTGTTTGAACATCACCTTTTATACACACATAATCATTTTTTTTTGATAAATAGTTAACTTTACGTATAATCCATTCATCTCTACTTTTGTTTTCTAACTCTTTGCTTGTGAATTCTGTTAAGATATCTTTAATGAAAAAGGTGTTCAAAAAATTTATTTTATCTTCCATTTTCATCTTATTCTCACTAAGAATATCTTCAAATGAAGGATAATTTAACATTCCATATACTTCTAGAATATAATTTTCACCTGTTTTTTCATCATCATCTTTAAGTTCTTTAAGTAAAACTTCATATTTAGGTTTCATTAAGTTTATGAAAATATCTAAACATATAAATAAATTAAAGTCTCTTGTAATTTGTTCCTCTCTATATTTATTATAAACCCATTCATCATAAAATAAACAACTAATAGGTATTTGGATATCATTGACATATGTTTTAATCATAATTATCGATAATTTACTGTTGTTTTATTTCCATGAGTGCCAATTTGGGTAATAGTTCCATCACTATGAGCTGTTATTGAGCCAGAAGGCCCAAAAGGTTGACCTGCTTTGACATCTCCCCCAGATCTAATTCCAGATCTTTGAAAAGATTCTTCTGGACTAGTTATTCTTTCAATATTAGGTGTAGAATTTCCAGGAACTATTTTAGTAGTTTCCATTTGTAGCCATCCTTCAGTTCCAGCATTAAAAGTTCTATTATTTCTATCTATAAAAAATTTACCGGGAGTTCCGCCCTTAAGAAATAATTTTTCCAATCCATACTTTATGGATATTTCCCATTACGTTTCTTTCCGCTTCACTCTTCGTCTTTTAGTTTTTCCCAGGCTGTTTTCGCGGCTTCCTGTTCGGCGCTTTTTTTGTTTCTGCCCATGCCGGGGCCGTAGGCCCGGCCGTTCACCGTTACTTCCATCCAGAAGAGCCGTTCGTGTTCCGGGCCGGAACGTTTTATCATGCGGTACACTGGATAGACGCGGAAGAGCCGCTGGCTCAATTCCTGGAGGACGGATTTATAATCCTGCCGGTAGTTCCGGTCCAGTACCCGGCCAATCTCCGGGCTGATGCAGCGGCTGACAAAAGAAAAAGCCGCCTGATAACCCGAATCGAGATAGAGGGCGCCGATGAGCGCTTCCAGCGCATCGGCAAGGATACCCTTTTTTGTCCGGCCCCCGGTTAGCTCTTCTCCCCTGCCCAGCAGCAGCACCGTATCGATTTGCAAAACCCGGGCGATCCCGGACAGGGTATCCTCCGAGACCACCACGGATTTTATTTTTGCCAGTTCCCCTTCGGGCTTTTGGCCCAATCCCCGGTAAAGCAGGGTCGCGGCCACGGCCCCCAGCACCGCATCGCCGAGGAACTCAAGCCGTTCATTATTGAACTTGTGGCCCGACTCGTTGGACACGGAACGGTGCATAAAAGAGGTGTTCAGCAGCTCAAGGCTTTTAAATTTGATCCCGGCGGTTTTTTGAAAGGCCCGCAGAACCTTCCGCCTGTCCGCGTCAAGGGCGGGAAGGCCCCGGCCCCCGGCAACCAGGGTATCCGCCGGGAATACCGCGGGGCCCCCCATGGCCTACTTCTGCTGGGACTTTATATATTCGTAGGCATCCCCGACAGTTTCGAATTCATTAGCCTTTTCGTCGGGAATGGAAATGCCCATATCCTCTTCGATAGCGTAGACCAGTTCATAGGTGTCCAGGCTGTCGGCGCCGAGGTCCTGACGGAAAGAAGCTTCCGGGGTAATCTTCCCCTCGTCCACTTCCAGTTTTTCGGCGATAAGCTTTTTCATCTTTTCAAACAGTTCGTCCATGTTTCTCCCCTCTGCCTTGTATTTGACTTGTTCAATAACCCGGTTGGTTATTTGCTAACCCGCGGTCAGCCTGCAAGTCTTGCAAAAAACTTCGCATTTTGCTGCTTTTGAGCAGTTGCCGTTCAGAAACCGCGGCTTCCGAACAACGTTGGACTTTTCCCGGAACGCGAGCCGCCGGTTCGGGGCTGGTTTTGGGAAAGCCCCCGCCCTTAAACCTTAGATTCAGGCACAATGACCTGTTTGCCCCGGTAAAAGCCGCATTTGGGGCACACCCGGTGCGGCACAATCTTGTTGCCGCAGGTACTGCACTCAATCAGCGTGGGGGCGGTAAGTTTCATGTTAATCGACTGCCGGCGGCGGGTTCTCGCCTTCGACGTTTTAAATCTGGGTACTGCCATCTACAAAACCTCGCTTCGTGTATTCTATTTTAACAAAAACCCCGGTTTGTGTCAACTTGCCGGGCCGCGGTTGTCAAGACCGGTTCAGCGGTATTTGGCTTTCAGGGCTTCCGCCACCAGGGGGGGCACCATGCCGGAAACATTGCCATGAAAAGAGGCCAGTTCCTTGATCGACGAAGACCGGAGGATAAAATATTCCGGGGCGGTGGTCATAAAAATCGTCTCAATCCGGCTGTCCAGGGCCTTGTTCATCATGGAAAGCTCAAATTCGTAGGAAAAATCGTTCACCCCCCGGACCCCCCGGATCAGGAGCCTGACTTCCTGTTTCTGCAAAAAATCCACAATCAGGGAATCGCAGACCGCCACAGACACGTTTTCAAGGCCCCCGGCCAGTTCCTCCAGCATGGAAACCCGCTCCCGGGCGGAAAAAAGGTAGTTTTTCCGGCGGTTTTCCGCCACCACCACCAGCAGTTCGTCAAAAATCGCCGCCGCCCGCCGGATAATGTCGAGGTGCCCCAGGGTGGGGGGATCAAAGGAACCGGGAAAAGCCGCTTTGGGCATGGCTCACAATACCGGGCCGGGGGTTCCTGGTCAAGGGCTTTGGCGCCCTCAATCCGGCCCGGGGGCCTGCGGCAGGGATGCCTGTGTATGGGAGGGTGTTACATGGCTATCAGGCGGCGGCGGTCAAAATTCACCAATTTTATGAAAAATTGAAAGAACTATCGCTTTTTATGAATAAATGGGCTATATTAAGGGAAAGATATTTGACGGACAACCAATATTTGGGTAAAATGGAGTGCCTATGAGAAAATGTATACTCTATTCCTTTTTCCCCCTGGTTCTGGTTATGTCCTGCCTGACAAAACCGGCGGTGGATTCAGGGCAGGCGCAGGGCTCCGGCAGTTTCGGTACGGTAGAAGACTTTGACCCCGGCAGCATCAGCGAGGAAAAGTTCGCCTCCACCAAGGCTGAGGTTCAGCGTCTTATCGAAAATTTGAACCAGATCATCAGGGCACGGGATTACGAAGCCTGGGTTTCCCATCTGGGGACGGAGTATTTTGCGGAAAAAAATTCCCCCGCGTACCTGGCTCAGATTTCCGAACAGCCCCGGTTGAAGACCCAGAAGATTGTACTGAACAGCGCCCAGGATTATTTTACTCATGTGGTGGTCCCCTCCCGGGCGAATGACCGGGTAGACGATATTGAATTTGTTTCCCCGACACGGGTAAAAGCGTATACGGTTACCGCCAATGGTCAGCGTCTGCGCCTGTACGACCTGGAGAATTCGGGTAACGCCTGGAAGATAATTAATTGAAGGAGATTGATATGACAAGCGTGAAGCGTTTTTCCCTGTTCTGCGCGGCGGCCCTTTTTACCGTCTCAATGGCGGCAGGGCAGAGTTCCTATTCGGACGATGAAATGTCGGTAGAGGAATCCTACCTGCAGGAATCGGTGGAACTGATGGTTATCCGGGAAACAAGCCGGGCCGACACCAGGGATCAGAAACTGGTGGCGCTGGAATACATCAGCGACGCCATTAACCGGGGCAATACGGGGGAAGAAGTCCGGGCGGCTTTGGAATACCTTGCCATGGAAGGGGTGATGAACAAGGCCCGTGAAAATGGCCGGCTGGTCAACAATTTCCCCGACGTGCGGCGGAAGGCCGCCGAATACCTGGGGGATTTAGGCACCGTGGAGGCCAAAAACACCCTGCTTAAAATTGTAGTGGCCGATCCTGAGCCCATGGTTCTCCAGGAAGCGGTTAAATCCCTGGCAAAAATCGGCCTAAACGAGAATGAAGAGACGGTGAACGCCATTGCCTGGATCGTAACCCGCTTTGACGTGTTGAACCCCGACAATCTCCTGGCCCTTTCCGCGGTGGACGCCTTTGAAAAAATCGCCGAGAAAAACGGCGGCATCAAAGACCCCAACGCCATTCGGGTTCTTATCCGCATCGCCGAAGGCCCCTATATCCGGCCCGTTCAGGATCGGGCCAAACAGGTGATCATGGACCTGCGGCGCTACAGCGGCAGGAGCCAGCAGAACCGGTCCGGCTCCTGAGGCTCCTGTCGAACCGGAGTCGCGGAAGCCCGTGAGCCCTCCGTACGGCGGAGCCCGGACGAAGGATCGACATTAAATTCAAGGTAGCTGTTCCAAAAACTGAAGTTTTGGAACAGCCTCAGGTATTAAACGCTCGCCGCCAATGAGCAGCCTCAGCCTAGGGCCCCGCCGAAAGGCGGGTTCCTGGGTATTAGACCCCCACCGCGAATCAACAACCCCGCCGCAAGGCTCCCGGAGGGCCCGGCTACATTCCGTAGATGTGGGCGAACTCGTGGAGCAGTTCCAGGGCCTTTTCCTTGCAGCCCCCGCAGACGGTGCCGATTTTGGTGGCCTGCTGGAGGTCCTCCCAGTTCCGGGCCCCCTGCCGGAAGGCATTTTCAATATCCTTGTCGGTGATGCCCAAGCAGTGGCAGATCTCCGTGGCCGCTTCCTTTAACATTCCCGCCCGTCCGGTTTTGGACAGGTAATCGTCAATGGCGGTCCGCAGGGCCTTGTCTCCCAGGACGGAACAGTGGATCTTGTAGTCCGGGAGGCCGCCGAGTTTTTCCACCAGGTCTTCAGGCCTGATAGTGTAGGCTTCCCGAATGTTCATTCCCTTGACAAGTTCGGAAAGGACGCTGGTGGAGGCGATGGCGCTGGCGCAGCCGTAGGTCTTCCACCGGACATCGGTGATAATGTCGTCTTTGATCCGCAACAACATCAGCATTTGATCCCCGCATTTAATGTTTCCCGTCTGTCCCCGTCCGTCGGCGGGGAAAGCGGATTCATCCTCCATCAGGACGTTCCGGGGATTGGTAAAATGGCTCTTCACAATATCTGAGTATAACCAGTCGGACATAAGGCGCTCCTCTCTGTTGCCGGCCCCAGGGCCGGTACGCAACGCGGCGTACTAGCCGCGTCATGATGCCAGGGTTGACATGGCCCTGAGCCGTGAAATAATGGGGGGAACCGTTTCGACGATGTAATCAATATCTTCGGCGGTGATTCCCCATCCCAAACTAAAGCGTATGGAACCATGAGCCAGTTCCGCCTCCACTCCCAGCGCCATGATCACATGGGAGGGTTCCAGGCTTCCCGACGCGCAGGCGGAACCGGTGGAGGCTTCGATTCCCATAATATCCATGCCCAGGAGAATCGATTCGCCCTCCGCGCCGGGAAAAGAAACATTCAGCGTATTGGGCAGCGTATCCACGGGGTGGCCGTTGAACGTGATATGGGGGATCGCCGCCGCAAGACCGTCCCGAAGGCGGGCCCGGAGCGCCGATAATTCCCGTCCGTATGTTTCCACCTCCTCCGCCGCAATAGCCGCGGCGACGCCGAAACCAAGGATACCGATGTTGTTGTATGTTCCCGCCCGGTAGCCGTCTTCCTGGTGGCCCCCGTGGATCAGGGGGTACAGGGGTGAACCCTGGCGGAAATACAGGGCCCCGATACCCTTGGGGCCGTATATCTTGTGGGCCGACATGGTCAGGTAATCGATCCCCAGGTCTTCCACACTGACGGGAATCTTCCCCACCGCCTGCACCGCGTCGGTGTGCATATAGGCCCCCGCGGCCTTGACCCGGCGGCTGATCTCCCGAATGTCCTGGATGACGCCGATTTCATTATTCGCCATCATCACCGACACAAAGAGGGTTTTTTCGCTCAACAGGCCCTGCAGGTCTTCCAGCCGGATTTTGCCGTATTCGTCCACCGGGAGAAAATGCACCCGGAACCCCAGGGATTTCAGGTAGGCGGCGGAGTTCAGTACGCAGGGATGCTCGATGGCGGTGGTGATGATTTCGTTCCGCCCGCCGCTGAGGGGCCTACCGGAAGGATCCGATGCCAGGCGCCGCATGGTCTGGAACACCGTGTTGTTGGACTCCGACCCCCCGGAGGTGAATACAATATGCTCCGGGGCGGCCCCCAGCAGCCTGCCCACCGCGGCCCGGGCTTCCTCCACCCGGCCATGGGCAAGCCGCCCGGCGGCGTGCATACTGGAAGCGTTTCCGTAGACCTCCAAATCCGCTATCATGGAGGCTTTAACCTCCGGTCTCAGGGGAGTGGTCGCATTATAATCAATATAAACTCGCCTTTCATTCATATAAAACTCCCGTAAACTCCAGATTTCGTGGGGGTATTCCCAAACTGAAGTTTTGGAATATCCTCATTATTTACCAATTTACTCATCTTTATCAAGATAGTATTTTTTGCCGATAAAATCAATTCTTATTTATCCGATGTGTGTACCATGTTACTCCTGTTTCCGCAAGGCAGGGGAATTGGGGCCTTTCTCCGGGCAAAGCACGGCAGACTCCTAGCCGTAAACCCCGGTACAGGATATACTAAGCGCCCATGGTTTTTAAAGATACCCGGTTTCACCAGGGGGAAGACGCTGCGGCCCTGGAGGGGATGATCTTCTCCGCCTCGGGCTGGCGGGGGGTTTTTGCCGCCGCCGGCGGGGAAAGCGGCGGCGGGGAGGTTCCCCCGGCCCGGCTGCTTTTTGCCGCCGCCGCCGCGGAGGTCTTCGCCGCTTTTTTGCAAGACGGGGGCCGGTCCCCCCGGATTATTGTGGGAACCGACACCCGGCCCACAGGCCCGGCCATTGCCGAAGCGGTGATTTCCGCGCTGGCCGCCGGGGGCAGCGAGGTCTTTTTTCCCGGCATTACCGCGGCCCCGGAAATTATGGCCTATGCCCGGAGTTTGGCGGCCCCCGGCACAGGCTTTCTATACATTTCCGCCAGCCACAACCCCATCGGCCACAACGGCCTGAAATTTGGCCGCTGCGACGGCGGGGTGCTTTCCGGCCCGGAAACGGCTAAACTGGCCGGCGGCCTCCGGGCCCTGCTGTCCGGGCCGGAACGGATCGCCGGGTTAAAAAACGCGGTGAACGGCCTTGAAGCCGGGGTGCTCAAAGGGGTGTACGGGTCCGGGGAGGCGCACAAAAAAGCCGCCTATGCCGCGTACCTGGCTTTTAGCCGCGGGGTGGCCTTTGGCGGCGGCGCGGAAAGCGGCGGGCTGGCCGGAGCCCAGGCCGGCGGGACGGAAAATGGCGGCGCGGATTTGGCCGCGGCGATCCGGCAGGGCCTTGCGGAGCGGCCTTTGGGCATCGTCTGCGACTTTAACGGCTCCGCCCGGACTCTTTCCATCGACCGGGAATTTCTTTCCTCCCTGGGGATTTCCTTCCGGGCCATGAACAGCGGCCCCGGCGAAATAAAACACCGGATCATCCCCGAAGGGGAATCGCTGGAACCCTGCCGCCGTTTTCTGGAGGAAGCTCACGCGGAAGACCCCGCCTGCATCCTCGGTTATGTGCCCGACTGCGACGGCGACCGGGGGAACCTGGTTTTTTGGGACGAGACCGCCGGGGCCGCCCGGATTCTGGAGGCCCAGGAAGTCTTTGCCCTGACCTGCGCGGCGGAACTGGCCCATCTGGTCTGGACCGGGGAACTGGCCTACGACAACCGGGGGAACGCCCTGAACAAGGCGGCGCTGGCGGTGAACGACCCCACCTCCATGCGGATAGACCGGATCGCCCGGGCCTTTGACGTGCCGGTGTTCCGGGCCGAAGTGGGGGAAGCCAATGTGGTGGGCCTGGCCCGGAATCTCCGGGAAAAGGGCTACCAGGTGCGGATTCTGGGGGAAGGCTCCAACGGCGGCAGCATCACCCACCCTGCGGCGGTTCGGGACCCACTCAACACGATCCTCGCGCTGGTAAAACTCCTGACGGTCCGAAGCCGGGAGGGCAAACAGGGTTTTTTTGAGATCTGGTGCGATCTTTCGGAGCAGGCGGAAACATGGAGGCCGAATTTTTCGCTTGACCATATTATCGCCAGCCTCCCCGCTTTTGTAAGCACTCCCGCCTCCAGCCCGGAATCCCAAATTCAGGTCCGTACGGCGGATCACGGGGCGCTAAAGAACCGGTACCAGGAACTGTTCCTCCGGGACTGGGAAGAGCGGAAGGACCTGCTGAAAACCCGTTACGGGGTCAGCGGCTGGGAGGCGGCGGCCTGCAACGGCATGGAAGAACGCCGGGGGATCAGCAGTTTCGGCGAGGCCGGCAGAGGGGGGCTGAAAATCAGCTTCCTGAAAAGCTCCGGCCATCCCGCCGCCTTTATCTGGATGCGGGGTTCCGCCACGGAGCCGGTGTTCAGGATCATGGCGGATGTTGAAGGTTCCGACAAACGGCTGGAACGGAGCCTGATTGAATGGCAGCGGCGGCTGGTCGCCGAAGCGGACAACAAGGAGTAATCATGGGTATACGGGGAGAAATTTTTTCAACCAGGGTGGCGCTGCAAAACAGAACCTATTTCTTTAACGTAAAAGAAAACCGCATGGGCGATCTGTACCTCAATATCGTGGAAAGCAAAAACCGGGAGACCGGCGGCTTTGAACGCCAATCGGTGGTTCTCTTTGCCGACGACTTGCCCGAATTCCTCAAGGGCTTTGACGAGTCCCTGCGGGTGCTGGAAAAGGCAGCCCGGGAAAAACGGCGGGCCCGCCCCGTCCGGGACTCCGGGGGCCGGGAGAACGATCCGGGCCGCGAAGCCGCGCCGGGCCGGTTCAAAAAGCGGAACCCCGGGAACCGTGAAGACCGGGGGCCGGAAAAAAAGCCCCCCCGGCTCGTGGTAAAGCCCCGGAAAAAACGGGAAGACGAGGGCCCATGATTTCCTTTTTTATCTGCCTTGCCGCCCTGACGGCGCTGGTAATTTTGGATGCACGGAAAAAAATCAACCTGCTCCACCCCCTGCCCCTGACGCTCTACCTCCCGGCGGCCCTGAACGTGCCGCTTTTGAGCTACTGGTTTTATCAGTTGACCCCCCCGGCCCTGCCGGAGGTTTTGCGAATGGCGTTCCTCGCCGCGCCGGGGCTGTTTGTTTTTTACCTCTGGGTGCGGCTCAATGTATTTCCCTTCAGGCCGAAAAAGACGCGGCGGCCCGGTTTTTCCGCCACAAAAAACCGCCTGCGGATCATGATGGGGGGCAGATTCCTCTGTTATGCGGGGCTCTGGGCTTTTGCGCTGGAAATTTTTCTGCTGATCACCGAAATTGTCCTCCTGGGGAAACAGGATATTCCCCGGCCTCTTTTTATCGCCAACATCGTCTATGGAATCCTCTGTACCTTCTTCATACTGGGGAACGGAATTCTTAGAATATTTTTTACTTCCCGGCGTCTCAGTATCATCTGGCGGCTGGCCATGCTCATGACCATCTGGATTCCCCTGGTGAACATCATCGTGCTGCTCTACGTCTGCCGCCTGGTTTATGAAGAATATGATTTCGCCCTGTACCGGGAAGACCTCCATTTAACCAGAGCGGATTCGGAAATTTGCAAAACGAGATATCCGCTGGTTATGGTTCACGGGGTGCTGTTCCGGGATCTGAAATATTTTAATTACTGGGGACGGATTCCCAAAGAACTTATCCGCAACGGGGCGCGGGTCTACTACGGAAACCAGGAGGCGGTGGGAACCATCGTTACCAACGCGGAAGATCTGCAGAACACCATCCGCGCAGTACTCAAGGAAACGGGGGTGGAGAAGGTAAACATCATCGCCCATTCCAAAGGGGGGCTTGACGCCCGGTACGCCATAAGCAGGCTGGGCATGGAAGACACGGTGGCCTCCCTGACCACCATCAGTACGCCCCACCGGGGCTGCCGTTTTGTTGACAAGGCCTGCGGCCTTCCCGACGGGTTTTACCGGGGGGTGGCGAATTTTTTTGACCGCCTCTTTCGCAGTCTGGGGGACCGGCAGCCGGATTTTTACACCGCCACCCGGCAGTTCGCCACCGCCGAGAGCGAAGCCTTTAACCGGGACACGCCGGATTCTCCCAAAGTGTACTACCAGAGTTACATGAGCAAAATGAAGGGCTCCCGCAGCGATCTGATGCTGTCCATCCCCTGGCTGATGATTAAGCCGCTGGAGGGCGACAACGACGGGCTCGTGAGTGTCGATTCCGCGGTCTGGGGGGAATTCCAGGGGGTGCTGGAATCAAAGAGCCGCCGGGGAATTTCCCACGGAGACATCATTGACCTGAAACGGGCCGACTACAGGGGCTTCGACGTTATTGAAACCTATATCGGGATCGCCGCCGCCCTGAAAGAAAAGGGCTTCTAAACGGAGCGGGCCTGTACCGCCGGGGCCCGGTGAAAAAGCGCCCCGGCCTACCGGTTAGAGGCCTTTGAGAACCGCGTCGATAATGGCCGCCTCGGCGTTTTTTTTGGACGGCCAGTAGGAAACCATGATGGTCAGAAAATACCCTTCGTTGACCGGACGGGTCAGGGTCAGCAGATTGTATTCGGCACCGTCATTGTTCTTGACCCCGAAGATCCGCTGTTCATAGGCATCGACGCCGATATTGACGCGGCTGGAATCAATAAACTCGTATGTCGCGGTCTCCGTCGGTTCAAGCATGAAGTCCGAAAAATATTCCATATAGTCTGCAAGAATATCGATGCCGTCTACGGTTTCGGCGCGGATATCAAAACCCAGATGGTTGTCCAGCCGGGAAAATTGCAGATTGGCAAAGGAAATCAAATCGATGTATTCGCCGTCATCCTGATAAATAATATCCAGCCCCGTGGGATCGGCGGTCTCTTCCGGGTCTTCGCTGAAATTTTCCGCATTGAGGTCGTAGAGCCACCAGCCCCTGGGGACGGTATAGGAAAAACCAAGGTAGCTGTTATGGTAACTTACCGGCTTCTCGTATTTAACGGCGGTCACTTCAAATCCGTAATCATCCCCGGATGCTGAATCCGCGGCGCTTTGGATCTGGCCAAGCAGTTCGCCAAATTTTTTTGAACAGCCCCCGGCGGACAAAATCAGGACAAAACAAAGAAAGAACCACAGTTTTTTCACGGTTGCACCTCGTCTGTAATAATGGGCCTGTTCTACTAGCCGGCCCGATCCGCCGGTTTGACGGAACAGCCGCTACTATACCAGGAAAACCAAGCTTTTTCAAGAAGTCCGCCGGGCTTCGGGCGGAAAATCCTGAATTTTTTTCACCGGGCTTTAGATTTTTACCCGGAAACTGTTCCGCTGGATCGGCGAGGGGCCGTATTTGGCGATCTGTTCCCGGTGGTAGGTTGTGGGGTAGCCCTTGTGCCGTTCGTAGCCGTATTGGGGGTAGAGCCAGGAGTAGCGTTCCATCACCCGGTCCCGGGCGGTTTTGGCGAGAATCGAAGCCGCCATAACTTCCGGCACCTGGGCGTCCGCCTTGACAATGGCCCGGCAGGGGACGGGGAGTTCCGGCGCATAGAGTCCGTCGGCTACGGCCATCAGAAGCCCCAGCGATTCGGGAACCCGCATAGCCTCAAAGGCCCGCTGCATGGCCAGCAGGCTGGCCCTGAGAATGTTCATCTCGTCAATCTCGGCGGCGGAGGCCCAGCCTATCCCCCAGGCCAGGGCCTTTTCGCAGATAAGGATCCGGGCGGCCTCCCGCTTCCGGGGGCTCAATTTTTTGGAATCCCCCAACGGTTCCCGGGGGAAATCCGCGGGCAGCACCACCGCGGCGGCGCAGACCGGCCCCGCCAGGGGCCCCCTGCCGGCTTCATCAATTCCGCAACAGATCATCGTTCCTCTCCTTCCGCAGGCCGGAATTTTTTACGTTTCATTCCGGTTTAACGCATCAAAGACTTTTCGCAGTTCGGGATCCTGGGCATAATAATGCGCTTCCAGTTCCCCATTCTGAAGACCCACCAGTTCGTGGCTCATGTAATGAATCCAGTAATCATCATCGTGCATTGAAAGCTCGTGCTTCCGGCACCAGTAATCGGGCTGGACGGGAAGCTGTTCCGGCTTGTCATGGAAATATTTGTAATCGTGAACCGCCACCTTGAGGTCCTGCCGGGGTATCCCTTTTTCCAGAATGATCGCCGCCAAATGGTTGATGGTCCGCCCGGTGTCAAAAATGTCGTCTACCAGCAGCACCTTGTCCCCGGTTCGCAGATGCTCCGGCGCATAGGTCCAGCCCTCCACGGTGATCCGGTCCGCTTTCAGCACATCTGTGTAGGACCGGGCCACCACCGCCGCATAGTACAGAGGATGGCCCGCGGGCCGGATAATTTTGAAATATTCGCTGATCACATTCCCCAGATAGGCCCCGCCCCGGAGGGATACATAGATCACATCGGGGGTAAACCCCTCGTGGTATATCCGGTGGGCCATTTTAAGCGCGTTGTTCCGTACCACATCATACTGGAGAAATTCCTTGTTCATAACCTCTATTGTACGAAAAATCGCCGGGTTTTGCCATACGGGAAGGTTCGGGGTTTGCTTCTTTTGCAAGACTGGGATATACCAAACGAAACAGACGGATCCGGCGACACCGGACTTGTTCAATGAACTGAAATTTCCGGGCAACGTTATGCTCAAGGAGTTGATGGCGGGTACGGTGAAAAACGCAAGGAATTCCTTATATATAGAGACTTAGCCCCTCCCCTCCCCCACCACATTTGTATAGGTATTTTTGCCTGCAAAACCGGCCGCCTGGCGATAATTCCCCCGGTTACGGATCCCCGCCCGAAACTTGGAATTATTGACAAAAATACTTTACAAAATAATTAAAAAATGATACAAATTAACCATTGAGGTTTATATGAAGGTAGAATATTTTAATGAATATGTACATTATAAAAATATTGGTATAAAATCCAAGACAAAAGAATGTATAGACAAATTTATAAATTCATTTGAAAATTATATGGAAAAAGAACAATGGGCTGTAGAATATTTGTCGAAACCTGAAATGGACAGTAACGGACGCATTAGGAATGAATTATTTGAGGAAATAATATTTCCGGTATTATTAAACGGATATAATAATAAAAACATTTTACAGATGATTTGGCTGGCAAAATTAAACCAAAATTATTATCAAAACCATAGA
>JAISBS010000106.1 GCA_031266075.1 Treponema sp. | reverse complement strand
ATTACCTATACAAATGTGGGGGGGGGGGGGGGGTCTAATTCTATACTAAACAAGGAATTAGGAGATTGGTTCATCGCAACGGCTCCTTTCACGTGGTTTCGCATGAAATATGCGGGTGTTTCGGCAACAGGCATATTGCCGGGCAATGTTAAAAAACTAACACGATTCGTAAAAAAGTTCAAGACATTTTTGTCCCTTCTATGAAAAATCCGCCGAATCCTGCCCCATCTGCCCCGGGGTTTCCCGAAAAACGGCGCAGCGGTCTTTGAAAAACGTGTTCGGACAGCTTCCGGAGCGCCTGGGCTTGTTACTTGCGCTTCCTGCCGTTTTTTAATATATAATAAAGATATGCGGTTTTGCCCGTTTCGCGGCGTTCTTCCCCTGCTGTTGTCCCTGGTTTTGGGAGCCTGGTTTTTCCCGGCGCCCCTGGGAGCCCAGAATATCAGCGATATTGTGGGCGATTCTTTTGAGGAAATCCAGGGCCGGGGACTGGTAATCCGGACCAAACCCGCGGGGGCCAGAGTTTTTATTGACGGGCTGGAGCGGGGGGAGACTCCCCTGACCCTGGAACGGCTCAGAAGCGGGGAATACCATGTCCGCCTGGTAAAGGAGGGCTACCGGGAACGCCGTTTTCAGATTGTCCTTTCCGCTTCGAGCCGGCTGCTGGTTTCCATAGAACTGGAGGAAGCCGTCGGCCAGGTGCTGCTGCGGATTCGCCGGTCCGGGGAAAGCCCCCCGCCGGAAATTCTCCCCCTGGATCCGGCGGTTTTTACCGACGGCGGCGTTACCCTGCGCCCCGGCTCGGGGGAGACGCCGGTTATCAGCCTCCCGGTAGGCTACCGGACTATCCGGGTCCGGGCCTTCGGCTGGGAAGACGCGGCAAGAACGGTTTTTGTGGAAGAAAACCGGATCTCCTCCGTCGAATTCATCCTAAAGCCCGCGGCCTATACCATGGATCGCGGCCAGGTAATCCGGCCCCGTTTCAATCCCGTCAATCCGGGCTCCCTGGGCCGTACGGAATTCCACTTTGAAGTTTCCGCTCCCGGCCAGGGAACCGTAACGGTGGAGGATTCCGCGGGCTGGGTAGTGTATACGGCCCCCCTGGGCCCCTTTCGTACCTGGTCCCAGTCTGTTGTTTGGGATGGCCGCGACCCCGGCGGCGAACCGCTTCCCCCGGGGATCTATCAGGCCAGGATCGAAACCGAATCCCTCGTCCGGGACGCCGCGCCGCCCCAGACCTACATCCTGCGCCTGGAAACAGAAATAGACGCCTCGGCCCATATCTATCCCCTTTCGCTCCAGGGGCTGACGCCGGGGCTCCTTTTTGCGCCCGTTCCCGCGGTTCTTCCCACCGGCAGTTTCCAGATAGAGACCGGCCTCTTTTTCGGGAAAACCAGCCCGCAGGAACGGGCCTTTTCCTCCTTGCCCTTTAACGCGGGAATCCGTTTTTCCCCGGCGTCCCGGCTCGAATTGACCGCGAACATGAACGTCCTGCCGAATTTTGACGGCGACGCCACCCCCTGGGGGCTGGCAGCGTCGGCCAAATGGCTTTTTTTCCGGGACGCCGGCGGGCTTCCCCTGGATCTTGCGGCGGGGATTTCATACGCCTGGGAAATGGAGGACGGTACGGCGCCCCTGGGCCCCGGTGGAGGCTTCGGCCTTACGGTTCCCCTTTCCTGGCGCCTCAAATTCCTGACCATCCTCTTTGGGCCCGGTATGCGCGTCCCTGTCCCCGGCCTTGCCATCCCCCGGCTGCTGCTCTCCGGGGGGCTCCTTTTTCAGGGCCCCTGGTTTACCGGCGGTTTTTCCCTCCGCCCGGAATTTAATTTTTCAGAACCGCCGGAAACGGAAAGCGTCCGCCTGTTCCTGGGGGGGGAACTCAAATTGTACCCCCCTCCGTCAAATTTGGTCTTTAGTCTTTCCGGCGGCGCCTGGTTTGCCGGATCCGCCCTGGGGGGCTTCGGCGGGGTGGGAATCGGGCTTCTCTATTAGGCGGGCCGGTTCATTGGGCCGGAACTTCGCGGCAGGAGAGGTTTTGAAAATGGCGCGGGCCCGGCCCGGCAATTTTGCGAAAATATTGTTACGTTTTACCCCCGCCAGTGTTATATAAGTGCAGACTGATACAGTTTCATGTTCCTCCTTTTTCCTTGCCCCGGGGTTACTCCTTTCCCCGGGGCTTTTTTTGCCTCCTGGAAAACCCTGAAAACCCAACCGGGGTTTCCGGCGCTTCTCTTGTGTCTCTGTTCGTTTTCGTATAAAGTTTGTTTAGCAAGGAGCTTTCCCAAAACGCCAGTTTTTGGAATCGTGGCCGTGGATTTAATGGATCGGGGTTTCCCGGGAGGTTTGAATGGCGGGAGAATATACGGATTTCAAATCCATAATCCGTCTTGATTCTGAATTGAACCAGATTCAGGATCTGGATCTGCTTTTGGAACGGATACTGCTCGAAGCCCGAAAGGTGGTCCGCGCCGATGCGGGCTCGATCTATGTAAAAGAAAACGGCGAAGAAAACGGAATACAGATTGAAAAGCTCATGATTAAATACGCCCAGAACGATACCACCAGAGAAAAACTGCTTCCGGGGCAGAAGATGATCTATTCGGTCTTTTCCGTGCCGATCAACGAAAAATCCATTGCCGGGTACTGCGCCCTGACGAAAAAGCTGATCAACGTTCCCGATATGTACAATATTCCCTCCGGCGCGCCCTATTCCTTTAACCCTTCCTTTGACCAAATTTCCGGCTACAAGACCACGTCCACTCTGACGATTCCGCTGGTTACCGCCGATGGCCGCCTGCTGGGGGTCATCCAGGTGATCAATTCCAAGGACCGGGACGACAACACGGTCTCTTTTTCCCCGGACGATGAACTGTTGATCACCCACTTTGCCGCCAATGCCACCGTAGCCCTCCAGCGGGCCTATGTTACCCGGGCCATGATCCTGCGGATGATTAAAATGTCGGAACTTCGGGATCCCAAGGAAACGGGAACCCACGTCAACCGGGTGGCCGGATACGCGGTGGAAATTTACGACCGCTGGGCCTATCATCACCGGATTCCCCTGGCGGAGCGGGACAATTTCCGGGATATCCTGAAAATCGCCGCCATGCTCCACGATGTGGGAAAGGTGGCCATTTCCGATGTTATTCTGAAAAAGCCCGGGCGCTTTACCCCGGAGGAATACCTTGTCATGCAGCACCACACGATCTACGGTGCCGGGCTTTTTGACGATCCCCAGTCGGCGCTGGACAATATTTCCCGGGATATTGCCCTGACCCATCACGAAAACTGGGACGGCACCGGCTACCCCGGCTGGGTTGACCCGGTTACCGGAACGGTCATCCGGGCGGACGCCACCACCGGGAAGGCTCTGGGACGGAAGGGAGAGGAGACCCCGCTGGCGGGACGGATTGTGGCCATTGCCGATGTATTTGACGCCCTCTGTTCCAAAAGGGTTTACAAAGAACCCTGGAGCGAAGAACAGGTCTTGACCGAAATCCGCCAGCTTTCAGGCACAAAATTCGATCCCGAACTGGTGGACATTTTTTTTGAAATTCTCCCCAGCATCAAACAAATCCAGAGCCTCTACCCCGAAATGTCCTAACCGGAGCTTTCCCGGATCAGACGGGTCAGATTCCGGTCCAGGCTGTCCGCCATGGTTTTGAGTTCCCGTCTGCCGTAATTGGCGGTTCGCGCCATTCCCAGGCCGCTTTCCGCCAGGTTCACCATAAAGTCCCGGATGGAAAGGCGTTCCCGGATGTTTTCCGCGGTATAGACCTGGCCCCGGTCGTCCATTACCAAAACGGACGCTTCCACCAGCCGCCGGGCCAGGGGAATGTCCCTGGTGATGACCATGTCCCCTGGCCGGGCCAGCTCCACAATCCGGTTGTCCGCGGAACCTTCGCCGGGGGGGCACAGTTCCATGGCCGCATTCCCGCCGATCCCCGGTATGGGGCGGTTCGCCGCGAAAACCGCCCGGACTCCCGTCCGGGCCGCGGCCCGGAGTACCAGTTCCCTGGCCGGGCGGGGGCAGGAATCGGCGTCGACAAAAATCGTCATGCCCCGCCCGCCGCCGCAGGCCCGCCTCCCCCTGCTGTGGGCAGGGCGGCGACGCAGGCGCGAAAGGAGCCGGAATACCGCAGGGCCTCGCCGGGCTCCCCTGGGGGGATAAACACCGATTCGCCGGGCGAAAGATCCAGTTCCTGCCCCCCCCGGAAAAGCCGGGCCTTTCCCCCGGTGAGGGCCAGAATCGCCGGGCCTGTTTCCGGGAAAAGCCCGCTTCCCCCCCGGCTCCTCAGCGCCGAGAGGGAAAATTCTTCGCAGGGGGCGGCGCAGGCGTACCAGTCCGGTTCCGGTTCCGGGGGCTTCAAAATCGCGGGCCGCCGGGGGGAAAAATCGAGGATCCGCATCAGTTCCGGCGGGTCAACATATTTCGGGGTCAGGCCCCCCCGCAGGACATTATCGGAATTGGCCATCAGTTCCATGCCGAAGCCTTCGAGGTAGGCGTGGAGAACCCCGGCCTCCAGATACACCGCCTCGCCGGGCTGTAGTTCCAGAAGGTTCAGGTACAGGGGAGCGATGACCGCCGGGTCGCCGGGGTAGCGTTCCGCAAAGGCGGTCATGCAGGCGTCCGCCCCGGCATCGGCGGCCCCGGTCTCCCGGCGGCTCGTGATATGGCCGGAAAGTTCCCGCCGGAGTTCCGGGGGCAGGGCAAAGAGGGCGGAAAAAAAGGCCCGCAGTGCCCCGGATTCCGCCCCCCCTCCGGCGTTCGTCCCGGCCAGGGCTGCTGTCAGCGGGGCCAGGCCCCGCCGCAGGGAAGAAGGGGCGCCGGAAAGGAGCCGTTCTAGGTTCCGCCGTGTCTCCTCCGGCTCCCGGAACCCGCACATGGCCCGGAAGGGGCTCAGGGCGTAGAGAATTTCCGGCTTGTGGTTGGGATCCTTGTAGTTCCGGTGGGGCGCGTCCAGGGCTATGCCCTCCCGGTTTTCCCGGTCAAAACCCCGCCGGGCCTGTTCCCGGTTCGGGTGGGCCTGGATGGAAAGGGGTTTTGCCGCGGCCAGAAATTTGAACAGGAAGGGGAGGCCGCCGAATTTTTCCGCCGCCGCCTTTCCCAAAAAACCTTCCGGGTTCCCGGCGATAAGGTCCGCCAGGCTCCGGGTTTCCCCCCGGAATTCCGTTTCCGAGGGGCCGCCGGGATGCACTCCCATCCAGAGTTCCGCCCAGGGGCGGCCCTCGCCGTCCCGCCCCAAAAGCCGGGGGATACAGGAAGGGGAGCCCCATTCGTAGTGTTTTATCGTATTTTTCAGCCGGAAAAGACCGTTCATCACGGGAAGAAAACGTTGTTCCCCAGCGCTTCATCGATCCGGGCGATAAGCCGCCGGGTAAGCGCTTCCGCTTCTTCGGCCTCGCCGCCCTCCCGGTTTTTCAGTTTGTGGATTTCATCGCAGAGCAAAAACCCGGTGAGGATCGCCGTTTTCAGGGGATCGGTCAGACCCGTACGCGCCTGGGTTTCTTCAACGGCCCGCCGGTACCGGCTGAGGACTTCGTCCAGATAGGCGCTCTCTTCATCGGCGGTGATGGAAAAGGAGGCCCCCAGTATATCCAGCCGAAGATCGCTGTTTGGCACGAAATCCCCTTAAAAAATATCCAGTTCCCCGTTTTCCGCGGTTTTTTCGCCATCTTCCCCGGCGCCGCCCTCTTCGGGGCAATGTTCCGGTTCCGCGGGTCCGGCCTCTTCTCCGATACCGGAATCCCCGGCGGGGACCACCGGGCCGGTTTGGGCGGGGCCGCTTTCTCCCGCCGGAAGCTCCCGGGACACGCCCTGGTTGGCCAGGCTTTTTTCGATGGCGTCTTCAAACTGATTCAACCGGTCCAGGGCGGACAGAATTCCGTCCTCAATGCGGCCCTGATCTTCCTTGAAACGCTGTACCAAAACCTCAAGCTCATCAATCCGTCTCTGGTAGGAATCGAGTTTTTCCTGTAAAACGGCGTTTTCCCCGGATACCCGCTCGACATAGTCTATCGCCCTGGCGACCTTGGTTTCCAGGAGTTTGACCTGCTCAAGGCTGACCATGCTAGGCCCCCAGCGCGGTTTTGGCCAGGGCGCTTTTTGCCTGATCCGCCACGGATTTAAAAGCCGCGGCGTCTTCCATGGCCAGAAAAGCCAGCGCCTTCCGGTTGATGGTTACTCCCGCCTTGTTCAGGCCGTCCATGAGCCGGGAATAGGAAATTCCTTCGGACTGGCAGGCGGCGTTGATCCGGATGATCCAGATCCGGCGGAAATCGCCCTTCCGGTCTTTCCGGTCCCGGTATGCGTAGGACAGGGCCTTGGTTACCGCGTCCTTGGCGGTTTTGTAGTTGGAATGCCGGCGGCCCCAATAGCCTTTGGCCTGTTTCAGTATCTTTTTCCGATGGTTCTTCCGTTTGGAACCGTCTACCGCTCTTGACATGATCTGCCTCGCTTACACAGGCCCTACCCGTAGGGGAGGAGCCGCTTTTTGATAACCGAAACGTTATCGCCGGACAAAATGCCCGGATGGCGGAGATTCCGCTTTCGTTTGGTCGATTTTTTGGTGAGGATATGGCGCAGGTTCTGTTTTTTGTATTTAACCTTGCCGGTCCCGGTAAAGGAATAGCGCTTGGCGGCGCTTTTTTTGGTTTTCATCTTTGGCATAATGCCGCTCCGTTTTTTATCAAAGTTTCAAAAAATCAGGAGGGACCCTGTTTTTTGGCCTTGGGGCTCAACACCATGGACATAAAACGGCCTTCCATGGCCGGGGCCTTGTCCATCACATAGTCCCCTTCGATACGCGCCAACACGTCTTTCAGCACGTCCAGCCCGAGTTCCGTATGGGCAAGCTCCCGGCCCCGGAAACGAATCGTTACCTTGACCTTGTTACCCTCCGCAAGAAATTCCCGAACGTGTTTGGACTTGAAATCCAGATCGTGGTCGTCGATCTTCGGCTGCATCCGGATTTCTTTCAGCTTCAGGAGTTTTTGCTTCTTCTTTGAATCCCGGATTTTCTTTTCATTCTCGAATTTGAACTTGCCGTAATCCAGAATCTTGACCACCGGGGGGACCGCCTGGGGGGCGACTTCCACCAGGTCCAGACCCTGTTCCCTGGCTATTTCGAGGGCTTCCTGGGTACTCATGATACCCTGGTCTCCTTCATCCCTGATGAGGCGGACTTCCCGCACCCGAATTTGTTCGTTAATTCGTAAATCCTTATCCGACAACTGACCTCCTACTGGCCCCTCAAGACCGCGATGCCCGGCTCAACGGGGCGGAACCGGTTACTTGTCCGTATTGTACCGAATTTATGGGGACCTTGTCCAGTGATCGCCATGGGGGGAAATAGAGTTGTTTAAAAACTTCAGTTTTTAAACAACTTCCACTTAAAAGCAGCAAAAATGCGGAGCATTTTGCGAGACTTGTGTCGGACTTTAGTCCGCGATAACCAACCGGGTTATTGAACAAGTCCAATAAACGCCGGAACAATAGAGCTTCCCTCTATTGTAAGCAAAAGGCCCATGAGGTAGAATAGCCCCCATGAGCCTTTTCTGCTTTTTGTGGACGCCCCTGTTTTATCTGTTCAGGCGCTCCCTTGGCGATGCCGAGGGCGGCAGCGGCGGAGCGCTGGCCCTTCTGCTGGGGGGCGTGGCGGCGGTTTTTCAGATTTCCTTCGGCCCCCTGATACACTCCGGCGGCTTCGGTCTTTCCCGCTGGATGAGCGGCTTTGTGGACATTGTAGCCCTGCCGGCCCTTATCCCCATCCTCGTCTATTTGCTGTTTACCGCCTTCCGGCTTTTGTCGGGCGCCGCGGATTTTACCAATTTCGCCCTGCTCTGGCTCATCCCTGTGGCGGCCATCCGCTCGGTGGGCTGGAGTTCCCTGAACGACCCGGCGCTGCTGGTGCTGGCTCCCCTGCTTTGGACCGCCATTGCGGTGGGGATTCCGTTTTTTATCGGCATCGCTGCTTCCGCCCGCCCCTGGGTGCTGATCCTTGCCGGTCTTGCCATACTGGCCATACCCGTCCTGGCGGCCACAACCTATTGGGCCTTTTTCTCCCAACGGACCCTTTCGGGCTTCTGTCTGCTGCTGGTTGTTTTAGCCCCCGCGGTGGTTTCCGTCATTCAATCCGCGGTAAAAAGCGCCTAGGAGCCTGTCGCGCTTGTGGATTTTTGCGTCTTTTTCCTACGAAAAAAGACACAAAAACCACGATAAATGGGCTTCTACGCCTGGCCCGCCGAGCCCAGCACGTTCTGGTTTTTGTGGGCGTAGAGCTTTTTCAGTTCGTCCCGGGCGGGGCCCAGATATTTCCGGGGATCAAATTCGTCCGGTTTTTCCGCAAAGACCTTGCGGATCAGGGCGGTCATGGCCAGCCGCCCGTCGGAGTCGATGTTGATCTTGCAGACCGCGCTTTTGGCGGCCCGGCGGAGTTGTTCTTCGGGGATACCCACCGAGTCGGTCAACTTGCCGCCGTATTTTTCGATCATCTGGACATATTCAACGGGAACCGAAGACGAGCCGTGGAGGACGATGGGGAAGCCGGGGAGCTTTTTTTCGATGGCCTCCAGAATGTCGAAGCGCAGGGGTGGGGGGATAAGGATGCCATTGGCGTCCCGGGTACACTGTTCGGGTTTGAATTTGGCCCGGCCATGACTGGTGCCGATGGAAATGGCCAGCGAATCGACCCCGGTCTTCTTTACAAAATCTTCCACTTCTTCAGGCTGGGTGTAGTGGCTGTGTTCGGCGGACACGTCGTCCTCCACCCCGGCCAGAACGCCCAGTTCCCCTTCCACGGTTACGTAATCCTTCCGGGAATGGGCGAACTCGCAGACCTTTTTGGTCAGGGCCACGTTCTCGTCATAGGGCAGGTGGGAGCCGTCGATCATCACCGAGGAAAACCCCGTTTCGATACAGTCCTTGCAGAGTTCAAAGCTGTCCCCGTGATCCAAATGGAGGACAATGGGAATGTCATGGCCCAGTTCGTGGGCGTATTCCACCGCCCCTTTTGCCATGTTTTTCAAGAGGTTCTGGTTGGCGTATTTCCGGGCCCCCGAGGAAACCTGGAGGATCACCGGCGATTTGGTTTCCACACAGGCCTGAATAATCGCCTGCATCTGTTCCATATTGTTGAAATTGTAAGCCGGTATGGCGTAGCCGCCGCTCACCGCCTTTTTGAATAGCTCCCTGGTGTTCACCAGGCCGAGATCGGTATAGCTGGTCATTTGGCGCTCCTTGTTTTGCGAGATAAGATTCGGGGCTCTCCCCAGGCCGGGCCTGGACAGGCTCATTCGTGCTTCTTCAATAGTAGGATATGGGGGAGGCTTGGTCAAGGAACAGGGGAACTTCGGCCCTTGCCTGGGGGGAGGCGGTTCCGGTATCTTTTCCCTATGCAATGGAAGGATCGGCGGGTCTTGTTTTTTTCCGGGCTTTTTCTCGTCCTTGCCCTGCCGGGGCTCATATTTCTGTTCCGCTCCCCGGTTCTCATCGTTACCGACGCCCCTTTTATGGAAATCTACGGCGCTTCACGGATCAAACAGCGGCAGGCCGGGGCCTCCTTCGCCCTGTTCCGGCGGGTAAAGCCCGCACCGGCGGCGGAAAACGCCGGGCCGGATCTGATCGTCTTCGCGGTGGAGGCGGCGGCTTCCCGGCCCTACGGGGTGATTTTTCCCTACCGTTACGCGGACGGGGCCCGGCGTTACGCGGCCCGGCATCCCCGGGTGCGGGTGGTTATCCTGGATTCCCGGCCCGATATGGACGGAGACGCCGCCGGGCCGCCGGAGAGGGGCCGGGCGGCCGGGGAGCCGGCGTTTGTCAGGACCCGGCGGCAGGACGATTTTTACCGGGCCGGGCTTTGCGCGGCTCTGGCGGCCCGGTCCCGGCAGGTCCCCGCCACGGAAAAACCGGGGCCCGGCGGGGACGCGGCGGCGGGGAGGGAAATTCTGGTTTTTCAGGAACAGACCTTGTCCCCGGCGGACAAAAGCGCCCTTTCGGCGGGGCTGCGGGCCCGGGGCGCCGGGATTCAGCCCCGGTTTCTCAATTCGCCCGCCGAATATGAAGGGGTGGCGGACGCTTCCTGCGTCATTTTGACCGGCGGGGCCGCAGAATACCTGAATCTGAACCTGAAAATCCCGGTGATCCTCTTTTCCTGGCTGGATCCGGCCCTGACTTCCCGGGAGACCTTCGTCATCTTTGACGATTCCCCCTGGGCCCTGGCCGGGGAGGCGCTGCGGCAGGCGAAGCGGGGGGAGGGGGACGGGGTCCCGTCAAAACCGGTGTTTCCCCCCGGAAGGATTGCCGACCGGAGGCTGGCGCGGGAATTGCGGCGGGCCGCCGGATCTTTACACCCCTGACCGGCGGGGAATCCGGGGCCCGGTTCCTCTGTTTTATGGAAATTTCTACGAAAAAAACCGCCGAAATGCCCCCGGAAGGTTTGACAAAGAACGCGCAAAGAAATATAATAGGGGCAAGGATATCTGTTAAAGGAGTAAGGGATGAAACATGGCAGTTTCAAAATCGTATGCCTGATTATTTGGGTATGTATCACCGCGTTGCCGGCCTTTGCCGACGAAAATACCGTCGATTTTACATCAATTGTGCTGGAGTCCTTTGACGGGAATTCCGACTATGTCTGGAAGACCGACGCCAGTAAATTCGCCACCAAAACCGACGAGGAAAGCTACCCGCAGACGGCCTATGTCGCCGCCTGGCCTATCGCTGTTTTCGGCTATAACCGCGAGGGGGAGGACATCAAGAGCCTGGGCATCCACGGGCGCTTTGACCGCCGGGGCTATAACTGGATCGACGTGTATCCCACGCTGGCCGCGGACGGGGAAGACGCGGGGCCCGCGGAAATACCTATCCCCGGACGGATACAGTATATGGACCTCTGGGTCTGGGGATCGAACCTGGATTTCTATATCGAAGTCTACCTCAGGGATTTTCAGGGAGTGGTTCACGGCATCCGCCTGGGCAACATCGGGTATGCGGGCTGGAGAAATTTGCGGGCCAATGTCCCCACCAATATCCGCCAGTCAAAGCGGGTGCTTCCCAGCTATGCGGGTTTGTCTTTTGTGAAATTCCGGATCTGGACCCAGCCCACCGAAAAAGTGGGGGATTTTTACATCTACTTCAAGCAGTTCAAGGTGCTTACCGATACCTTTGAAACCCTCTTCGACGGCGATGAACTGGCCAATCCTGACCGGGTGCAGGAACTCTGGACCGGCGTCACCACAAATTAAGGAGCTGAATGATGAAACGGTTTATCGTAATTGCGTTGTTGCTTGCCGCCGCCGGTTTTGCGGGGGCCCAGCAGAGCGGGACTGAAGTCGGCGCCGCCAACCCGGAGCGGCTCGGCATTGACGAGGCCCAGCAGCTTCTGAAAGAGGTTTCGGTTGATAAATTTGAGCATGACGGTTACTGGCGTTCCACCATGTCCGGCGACGATGGCTATACGACTACCCGGCTTTTTTCGGGTGGACCGGCTGCCAAGCAGGCCATTCCGGACGAAGAGGGCATGAATATTCCGGACCGGTATGTGCTGGGCACCCGGGTGGATTTTATCCACCGGGGCTACAACAGCTTCACCATTTATCCCACCCGCCCCATTCCCGTTGAGGGAATCACCAAGACCATTTCCATGTGGATTGTGGGCCGGAATGCCAACCATGAAATTAAAGTTCTTATCCAGGACTTTTTTGGCCGTGATTACGAAATTTACATGGGGAAACTCAATTTTCAGGGCTGGAAAAAACTGACCGTGGCGATTCCCCCCCAGGCGGAAGACGGTCTGACCGGCGTCGTCCAGCGGAATTACCACTACAACAACCAGATGGGCCTCAAGATCACCGGTTTTCGCATCGACTGTGCGCCGATGGAAGCCTATGGCAGTTTCTACATCTACTTTGACGATCTCCGGGCGGTAACGGACCTCTTTGCCGAGGATAACCGGGACGCCGACGATATGTCCGACGCCTGGTGATTCGTAGCGAAGGGTACATACCCAAAAGCCCGCTTGCGCGGGGGAGCTTTAGGGCGTTATAAAGGGTATGTACCCTGAGTCTAATACCTTATGAGAACAACATGCCTCGTCCCTTTAGGGCGAGGTTGTTGATTTGACTGGGGACTGAGAAGGCAGGCGAAAGAAGTTGAAGAGCGGGATACGCGCCGGTTGACGGCGGCGTATCCGCCCCGCGGCTCCCTCGCCCCTTCTCTCCTCCGGGGGAACCTCTGAAAACTTCAGTTTTCAGAGGTTTTCGTATCCTGCCTTTTCACCCGCTCCCGTTCCTCCCGTAACCGGTACACCCAGGCGTTTCTTTTTTTGCCCTCCCGCATTACCAGCCCCATTTTATACAGGACATACAGGGCTTTTGCGGCCAGGGGGCGGGGAATACGGGCTTTTTCCCGCAGATCGTTGACGGTGAAGCGTTCCCCGGCGGCAAAGGGGATGAACCGGCGGTAATCTTCCGGCGAATTGAGCAGGACGGCGCCGCGCCAGGCGGCCAGTTCCCGCCCGGCGATGCGCTGGCCTTTTCGCCGCCAGGAGCCTCCGCCGTCCGCCACCCGCTTTTCCCGCACATCCACCAGGGCCAGTTCGATACAGAGTCCCGGAATCAGGGGCAGTTCCGGGGCGTAGAGCAGGGCTTTGAAAAGGTCCCATTCATTGCCTTTCCGAGGGCTTTTCCGGCGATAGAGTTTGTTTTCTTCCCCGTCAAAAACTTCGATATATTTGTTGACGATAACGGGGTGGATGATCCGCACCGGGCCCCGGCGGGCCAGTTCCGGGACTTTTGTCTTTAGGGGGCCAAAGCTCCCGGTCTGCACCTCGATGATTTCCCCGTCGCCGCTGACGCCGTCGGCCACATAGTCCCCTACGGGAGCTTCGGTTTCCCCCAGGATTCCGGCGTAGCGGAATTTCAGGGCCCGGTGGAGACCGCTTTCGTTTTTGGCGCCGATGGAGTTCTTCATTGTCCGACCCTCCAGAGGCCGGTTCCTCATTCCGCCCCCGGCCTGGTGTAGGGGTTCAGCTCTTCGGCGCTTAAAAGTTCCAGAAAATGGTACGTTTCGTTCCCGCCCCGGTTTTCATCAGTCTTGATCCGGCTTACCCGGTAGGCAATCATCCGGCTGGTGGGGAGGGGCAGGGGCAGACTGTTGCCGTTCATATCTACAATCTCGTTTATGGGAATCCGCCGGGAGACTTCCTGCACGTCCCCTTCGGGAAAAACAATGAAAAATTCGTTCATAAACATGAAAAAAGCATAATGAAAGGCTTTTTGGTGTGCAAGGCGCGCAAAAGGCTATACGAGCGTGTAGCAAAAAAACGAGTTTTTTTACTATTTATAACTTTTTTCTTGAATTAACGGTTGACGGAAAATTTATATCGATAAATAATGGACGAAGTGGAATAAAGTGGGATTAACAGGAATGAAATAGGATAAAGTGGAATGGAACTGTTGACCGGTGAGAGCAAAGCCACGCTTGACGACAAGGGCCGGGTAAGTCTGCCCGCCCGGATGCGGGGCTGCCTGCAGGGAAATGTACTTGTCCTTACCAAGGGCCTGGAAAAATGCGTCTGGGCCTTTCCGCCGGAAAAATGGGAGCTTTTTTCGGAACAGCTCCTCAATTCGGCGACCCTGAATATGCAGCAGCTTACCTGGGCCCAGCACCGTTTTATTGTTCCCTCGCAGCCGGTGGAAATTGACAGGGCGGGCCGTATTGCCCTGCCGCCAAGCCTCCGGGAATATGCGGCCCTGGGCCGGGACTGTATGATCTGCGGCACCGGCAAGCGGGTTGAACTGTGGGCGGTGGATGAATACCGGGCCTACTACGAGGCCAATGAGCCGAATACCATGGCTATTGTGGAAGCCCTGGGGCATCTTTCTCTTTGACAAGGGGTTGCGGTGGAAATTGTGCATATTCCGGTATTGCTGGAAGAAACCATTGAGTATCTCGCCCCCCGAAAGGCAGGGGAACTGATGGTGGACGCCACGCTGGGAGAGGGGGGGCATAGCGAAGCCTTTCTGTCCCGGTTCCCGGACCTCAAAATAATCGGCGTGGACGCGGATCCGGAGATTCAGGCTGTGGCCCGGCGGCGGTTGTCGTCCTTCGGGGACCGTCTGCATTTCCATTCCGGCTGGGCCCAGGATTTTTTCGCCGCCTATCCGGGGGAGCTGAAACGGCCCGATACGATCCTTATCGATTTGGGGGTGAGTCTTTTTCATTATGAAAAGAGCGGCAGGGGTTTCAGCTTTCGCAAAGACGAGGCGCTGGATATGCGGCTGGATACTTCTTCCGGCAGCACGGCGGCGGATCTGGTGAACCGGCTCCCCGAAAAAGAACTGGCGGATCTGCTGTACCACAACGCGGAGGAACGGCGTTCCCGGCGGATCGCCCGCGCCATCGTGGAACAGCGGGGCCGGGGGAACATCGGAACATCCGCCGCGCTGGCAAAGGTGGTGGAACAGGCGGTTCCGGTTTCGGGCCGTTCCGGCGGTATACATCCCGCGACCCTGACTATGCAGGCCCTGCGGATCGCGGTAAACGGGGAGCTTTCCCGGCTCCCCCATCTCCTTGAGGGGGCTTTACGGGTCCTCGAGCCGGGGGGGAGGCTCGGGGTCATCACTTTTCATTCGCTGGAGGACCGGATAGTCAAGAATTTTTTCCGGGAACAGAACAAGAACTGTACCTGCCCTCCGGATGCGCCGATATGTAGATGTGAAGGGCGTCGGAGCGTCAATATTTTGACCCGGAAGGGGCTTGCCGCGGGGGATGACGAGATCCGGCGGAACCCTCCTTCCCGGAGCGCCCGTCTGCGGGTTGTGGAAAAGGTGCTTGAAAATGGATAAGGACAGCGTATGATACGGCGGCGGGCGTTTTTGTATATTATTGTTTTGACGATTCCTCTTTTTTTGGGGCTGAACGCATGGCAGTCCAGCCGCTACACCAGTCTGGAGCGGGAGATTAGCCGTCTGGAAGACGCCCAGGTGGAATGGATCGAAAGCAACAAAAGGCTTATCGCGGGGATTGCGGTGCTTTCGTCTTCCGAACGGATAGAGCATATCGCCCGAAACGAGCTGAAACTGGAACGGATAGCCCCTGAAGACGTGCTGCAGATTCGGATTGCCGGGGGCGGGGAATGATCGCCGCCGGGGGCTTGCTGCTGACTCTTGCCGAACTGGGAGAACTGCCCGGCGCGCGGGTTATCGATTTTTCCGGGGGGGCTGTCCGGGGCGTCTGTGGAGTGTGTATCGATTCCCGGCTCGCGGGGGAGGGGAGCCTTTTTGCCGCCCTTCCGGGCGCGCGGCAGGACGGCCACGCCTTTGTGGAAGCGGCCTTTGACCGGGGCGCCGCCGCGGCCATGGTCGCCGAAGCGAGGCTTAACGATCCCACGCCGGGGCTTGCGGATCTGGCGAAGCGGCGGGGCCGGGCGCTGGTGGTTCTTCCCGGCACGCTCCGGGGGCTCCAGGACGCGGCCCGGCTTTATCTGAAAAAATTCCCCCGGCTGCTCAAAATGGCGGTGTCAGGTTCGGCGGGAAAATCGACGGTCAAGGAAATCGCCGCCGCCATTATCGGCAGGGAAAAAGAGACGGTCTATAATCCGGGGAACCTCAATTCCGAAACCGGCCTGCCCCTGGCGGTTTTTGAAGTCCGCACCGGCCACGAAGCGGGGATTTTTGAGATGGGCATGAACCGCCCCGGAGAGATTGCGGAACTGGCCTCGGTACTGGAACCTCGTGTCGCGCTGATTACCAACATAGGGTCTGCCCATATCGGTATTCTCGGCAGCCGGGAGGGGATAGCTAAAGAGAAAAAAAATATTTTTTCGCGCTTTTCGGGAACCGAAACCGCCCTTGTCCCCGCGGATGACGAATTCCGGGATTTCCTTGCCGAAGGAGTCCGGGGGACGGTGAAATTCTACGGGGCCGCCGCCTGTGCGGAATGGGGGGGCGTCCGGGATTTGGGTCTTGAGGGCAGCGAAATCCGCTGGGCCGGGGAATGGGCGCGTTTCCGGCTGCCGGGAAGGCACAACCTGAAAAATGCGGCGGCGGCGATTGCCCTGGCCCGGGAGGCCGGGGCCGGAGACAGGGCGATCCGGCAGGGGCTGGAATCGGTGCGGCCCCTCTTTGGCCGGAGCGAAATTGTTTGGGGGCCGGTTACGGTGATCCGGGACTGCTACAACGCCAGCCCCGAATCGGCGGCGGAGGCCCTGGCCTTCTGCGACGGCCTTGACTGGCCGGGCCGGAAAATTTACGTGCTGGCCTCCATGCTGGAACTGGGGGATCAGGCCCCGGCGAGCCATGAGCGGCTTGGCCGGGCGCTGGCGGCTTCCGCCGCGGACCGGGTGTTCCTGCTGGGGGAAGAGATGGGGGCCGCCGCGGAAGCGCTGCTCGAGGCCGGGGGAAAAGATTTTTACCACGCGGGGACCATGGAGGCCCTGGCCGGAGCCTTGGAAGCCTATGCGCGGCCCGGGGATCTGGTTTTACTCAAAGGTTCCCGGGGAAAGGCGCTGGAACGCCTCTCCGGGCTTTTGGCGGCGATTCGGGAACCGGCGGTTCAGGGGGGCGTTCATGTTTCTTGAATATATTTATCCGCTGGTAAAGTTTTTCACCCCCTTCAACGTATTTTTGTATTTGACCTTCCGGGGGGCCTACGCGGCCCTGACCACCCTGCTTCTCTGTTTCATGCTGGGCCCCCGGATCATCGACGCTCTCAGGCGGTTTAAAATCGGCCAGTCTATCCGGGAAGACGGCCCGGAAAGCCACCTTAAAAAATTCGGAACCCCCACCATGGGCGGGATCTTCATCATTTTTTCCGTGTTGATCGCTATGCTCCTGTGGATGGATTTTGGGAACGAAAAGGTCTGGCTTACGCTGGGGGCTTTTGCGGCCTTTGGGGGCATCGGTTTTATCGACGACTATCTGAAAGTAACCCGCCACAATTCCGTGGGGCTTCCCGCCTGGGGCAAGCTGGCGGGCCAGTTTATTGTGGCCCTGGGGGTGATGCTGTTTTTGTACTTTACCGGGGATGAGAAAGCGACGGCCCTCTACGTTCCCTTTTTCAAAAATCCCGTGGTGGATCTGGGGATCCTCTGGATACCCTTCGGAATCCTCCTTATCATGGGAGAATCCAACGCGGTGAATTTTTCCGACGGGCTGGACGGGCTTCTGGCGGGCCTTTTGATTCTGGTGTTTATCGCGCTGGCGATCCTGACCTACATTTCGGGGCGGGCCGACTATTCGGCCTATCTGGGGATTCCCTACATTACCGGAGCCGGGGAACTGACGGTCTTTTGCCTTGCCGCGGTGGGGGCCTGCATCGGCTTCCTCTGGTTTAACGCCCATCCGGCGGAAGTGTTTATGGGCGATGTGGGGAGCCTGTCGCTGGGCGGCGTAGTGGCCGTCATTTCCCTCATCATAAAAAAGGAAATTCTGGTTCTGATCATCGGCGGCGTTTTTGTAATAGAGATCGTATCGGTGATTATTCAGGTCTTAAGTTATAAGCTGCGGAAGAAACGGGTATTCAAAATGGCGCCCATACATCACCATTTTGAATTATCGGGCTGGCCGGAAACCAAAGTGGTGATCCGGTTCTGGATTCTGGGGGGCCTCTTTGCGATTATCGCCCTCTCCATGTTAAAGATTCAGTAGGCGTACATGAAACGGTTTGATGCGGAACGTTCGATGAATCTCGCCCCCCGGCAGGACCATGCGCTGGCCGCCAGTGTTTTTTTGCTGACCGGGGTGGGGCTGGTAACCCTGTATTCATCGTCCTTCGCCTTTGGCCAGCGGTTTTTCGGCGACGGCCTGTATTTTATTTCCCGCCAGCTTGTTTTGGGCGGGGCCGGGCTGGTGATTTTTTTTGCCGCCGCCCGGATCAATCTGAATCTGGTGCGGAAACTGATGAAGCCGCTGGTGATTGGCGCGGTGCTTCTCTGCGCCCTGACTTTCGTGCCGGGGATCGGGGTGTCAAAAAACGGGGCCAGCCGCTGGATCCACCTGGGGGCCTGGACCTACCAGCCTTCGGAACTGGTAAAGCTGGTGCTGCCCCTCTACCTGGCCCACATATTTGACAAAAAAAAGGACAGCCTCGATTCTTTTGGATCCGGGGTGCTGCCCCCGGTGATGATCACCGCCCTGTTTTTTATGCTGATCTATTTGCAGAACAACTTTTCTACCGCCGTTTTTGTGGCGGTGAACGCGCTGGTGATTTTTTTCCTGGCGGGGGTCAGGCTCCGGTATTTCTTTGCCGCCATTGTGATGCTGCTGCCCCTGTCGAGCCTCTTGATCCTGACCAAGGAACACCGGCTCCGGCGGCTTATCAGCTTTATCTGGCCCGACTGGGAGCCCCAGGGCGCGGGCTATCAGGTCAGATCCAGCATCCTTACCATCGCGTCCGGGGGTTTTTGGGGCAAGGGTATCGGGCAGGGGACGCGGAAAGTTGCCAGCGTGCCGGAGATTCATTCGGATTTTATTTTTGCGTCCTTTGCGGAAGAATCGGGTTTCCTGGGGGTGCTGCTCCTCTTTATCCTCTTTGCGGTCTTTGCGGCCCGGGGCTACCGGGGGGCGCTCCGGGCGGATTCGGTTTTCAAGCGGCTGCTCTGCTGCGGCCTTTTGACCATGATTCTGTCCCAGGCTCTGCTGAACATTGCCGTGGTTTCCGGCTCCCTGCCGGCCACGGGAATTCCGCTGCCCTTCTTTTCCGCCGGGGGTTCCTCCCTGGCGACGACCTTGATCATGGCGGGGCTTATCGTGAATGTGTCCCGGCGGGAGGAAGCCTATGGCCGGTGATTTTATCTATTCCGAAGATGTGCTGCCCGCCAGACCTTCGGCCTCCCGGGGTTTTGAAAGGGGCCTGAAACGGCTGATCATTATTGCGGCGGTGATTCTGGGGGCCGAATGTATCTGGCTTTTTGTGGTAAGCCCCTGTATGCCCCTTTCCACCGTGGAGGTGAACGCCTTCCCCGGCTTTGAGCGGGAGGCGGTTCTTGAGATGGCGGGGATTGGCGAGGACACCTCGTGGCTTACGGTGAATGTGGCGGCGGCGGAAAAGGCCCTGTCGACGTATTATCTGGTAGAATCCGCCCGGGTGATTAAACGGTTCCCCGACCGGCTGCGGATTTATCTGGAGCCCCGGCAGGCGGTGGCCCTGGCGCTGGCCGAAACGCCCGGCGGGATTCTTCCGGTGTACTTTGACCGGGAAGGGGTGATCTTCAAAACCGGCGGCGGGGACGGGGTTCCCCAAAATCTGCCGGTTATATCGGGACTGGTTTTTGAACAGCCCGTTCCGGGAGCGCGGCTCCCCGCGGCCTTCGGTTCCCTCCTGGAGGCCCTGGAGAAGATCGGCGCCTCTTCCCCGGAACTGCTGGGGGCGGTTTCGGAAATCCGGATTAACCGGAAACCCTTTGACGGCTTTGACCTGATCCTTTATCCTCTCCATAACCCGGTGAAGGTTCGGCTGGAAAATAATTTGAATGAAGATACCCTGCGGTATGTGATGCTTATGCTCGACGTGTTTAAGTCAAAAAATTCAATGCCTGGCGAAATTGATTTTCGTTCCGGTCTCGCATCATATACGGTAAAGGAGGCCCCCTCTGGCAACTGAAGGAATTGTTGTCGGCCTCGATATAGGCACGACCAAGGTATGCGCCGTCATCGGCGAGCGCAATGAACGAGGAATTCTCGAAATAACGGGGGTGGGCATCTGCCCCTCTACGGGCCTGCGGAAAGGGGTGGTGGTTAATATCGAAGCCACCCTCCGTTCCGTTGCCGCGGCCATTGAGGCGGCGGAGATGATGAGCGGACGGGAAGTAACGAGTTGCTGGACGGGAATCGGGGGGAACCACATCGACGGGATCAATTCCCGGGGGGTAGTGGCGGTAACGGGCAAAAACCGGGAGACCCGGGAAATTGGCCGGGAAGATATTGCCCGGGTACTGGAAGCGGCCCGGGCGGTGGTGATCCCCATGGACCGGCGGGTGCTGGAGGTGATCCCCCAGAGCTATATTGTGGATGATCAAAAGGGCATCGCGGACCCGCTGGACATGATCGGGGTGCGGCTGGAGGCGGAGGTGCATATCATCACCTGTTCCGTTACCAGCGCGGAGAACCTGATCAAATGCGTGAACCGGGCGGGATTCCGGGTGAACGACCTGATCCTCCAGACCCTGGCCGCCGGGCGTTCGGTTCTGACGGATGAGGAAAAGGAAATGGGGACGGCCCTTATCGACCTGGGGGGGGGAACCACCGACATACTGGTCTATTCCGGCGGAGCGCCCTATTCCAACACCACGATTGCCGCCGGGGGTTCCCAGGTAACGGGGGATATTTCGATTATCAAAAATATTTCTTTCGAGACCGCCGAACGGATCAAGCTGGAGGCGGGCTGCTGCTGGGAAGATTTGCTGGAGGGGGACGATGATATTATTGTCCCCGGCGTGGGGGGCCGGGCTCCCCTGCCCATACCCCGATCCCAGATTCAGGCGATCATCCGGCCCCGGATGGAAGAAATTTTCAAGATGGCAAAAGAAAAACTGGACAAGCTCAGTCTCTCCCGGCCCCTGGGGGGCGGGGTGGTGCTTACCGGCGGTGGAGCCCAGCTTTTGGGGGCCGCGGAACTGGCGAACCAGGTGTTCAGGCTGCCGGTCCGGGTGGGAAATCCGCTGCCCGTGGGGGGGCTTGTGGAAGAGTACCGGAGCCCCGTATACGCCACCGCGGTGGGACTGGTGCTTGAAGGCGGTGACCGGGAGGCGCGGACCGCCGCGGACCGGGGCGGGGAAATCCGGGTCCGGGGACAGGGGCAGGGAATTTTTGACAAATTATCCGAATGGCTTCAAAAGGAGTTTTTTTAACTCTGGCAGTTTTATAAAGGGCAAGTGATTTGGGAGGACATGATGAATATTTACTCAGTGCGGGACGAGCAGCCGGAATTTTTTGGGCGGGAAGACCTGGCTTTCGAGAGTTCGGCTGAAGAAGATTTGAATCCGGCGATTATCCGGGTTATCGGCGCCGGGGGCGGCGGATCCAACGCGGTAAACCGCATGATCGACTGCGGTCTTTCGGGGGTCGAGTTTATCGCCGTGAACACGGATGTGCAGGATCTCCAGAAAAACAAGGCGAAAACGAAACTCCAGATCGGCTGCAAGCTGACCGGGGGCCGGGGCGCGGGGGGCAAGCCGGAGACGGGCGAAAAGGCCGCCAATGAAGACCGGGAACTGATCATGGAAGCGGTCCGGGGTGCGGACATGGTGTTTGTTACCGCCGGCATGGGGGGCGGCACGGGCACCGGTTCCGCCCCGGTGATCGCCCGGGCGGCGCGGGAAGAAGGAGCCCTGACCATCGGGGTCGTAACCAAGCCCTTTGAGTACGAAGGGCCGGTGAAAAAACGGCTCGCCGAAGAGGGGATCAAAAAAATGCGGGAAGCGGTGGATACCCTCATCATCATTCCCAATCAACACCTTTTCAAGATTGTGGAACGCAGCACCCCTTTGACGGAAGCCTACCTTATCGCTGACGATGTGCTGCGCCAGGGGGTGCAGGGGATTTCCGATCTGATCACCCAGACCGGGGTGGTGAATGTTGACTTTGCCGATGTGGAATCCACCATGAAGGGGCAGGGGGACGCCCTTATGGGGATCGGCTACGGCAGCGGGGAAAACCGCGCCATGCAGGCCGCGCTGGACGCCATTAACAACCCCCTGCTGGAAGACACTTCAATTGAAGGGGCCACTCATATCCTTATCAATATTACCGGGAACGAAGACACCTCGCTGGTGGAAGTGGATGAGGCGATAAACGCCGTCCGGGCCAAGGCGGATCCGGGGGTGGAGATCATTCACGGCATCCGCTTTGATCCTGACCTGGGAGACCGGATCCGGGTAACAGTGATCGCCACGGGTTTTCAGGCCCAGTCCCCGGAGGGGGGAAAACAGCGGGGGGACTTTATCAACATTGAGGAATGGAAACACATGCGGGACCGGCCCCAGCGGTCTTCGGGTTTCCTGTCCCACCGGAACAGCACGGATATTGACCTGGATGTGCCCACCCTGATCCGGGACAGCCAGTACGAAGCCGGCCCGGAGCGTGAACGGAAAATCGCCAGCGGAAGTACCGGATTGTGAAAAATCAAGTCCTCCTTGACCGGTTTTATTCCCGGCTCATTGCCCTGGAACGGCGTTCCCGCCTGACCGCGGAAACCTACAAATTCGAGATCCGGCGTTTTCTGGAATATCTGGAAAACCAGGGCCTGGAAGTTTCGGCGGTCTCGCCGGAAGACATGAGCCGCTATTTGGAATACCGCCGGCTGGAAGACCTGATTGACTCCCGTTCCGCGGCCAAGGCCCTCTCCTGCCTGCGCTCTTTTTTCCGCTTCGCCGTGGACGAGGGGCTTCGGAAGGATAACCCCGCGGCGATTCTGGAAAACCCCCGGCGGCGGCTCCGTCTTCCCGAAGTGCTGCCCAAAGAAGCGGTGGCGCGGATTTTGGCGGCGGTGAATACCAGAACCCCGCTGGGAATTCGGAACCGGGCGGTCTACGAGCTTATCTATTCCGCGGGCCTGCGGATTTCCGAGGCCGTGGGCCTTAATCTGCAGGATTTGGACCTTCCCGGCGGGATCGCCCGGGTTACCGGAAAGGGGAACAAGGAACGGCTGGTGGTCTTTGGGCCCGAGGCCCTGTTCTGGCTGAAACGCTACCTCGGCGAAGCCCGGCCCCTGATCGCCGGCCCCCGGCGGAGCGCCGCCCTTTTTATTGGCCGGAGCGGGCGGCGGCTTTCCCGGAAGGGACTCTGGAAAAACTACACTCGCTTTACCGCTCTGGCGGGGACAGGTTCCCGGCTCCACGCCCTGCGGCACAGTTTCGCCACGGAACTGCTGACCGGTGGGGCGGATCTCCGGTCCGTGCAGGAACTGCTGGGCCACGCGGATCTTGCCACGACGCAAATCTATACCCATGTGGATGTTTCCCTGCTCCGGGAAAGCCACCGCCGGTATATGCCGAATCTAAGGGCCCAAAAAAGCCGAAGCCCCGGCTTGTGAAAAAAGGGGGGGGCAGGGATATGCGGATAAAAGACGCCTTTTGGGGAATTCTGGTGCTGCTGATCATCGGCGCGCTGGTAGTGGTGGTGTATCGTTATGAGGCGAACAAGAACCACCGGGACTTGGCGAAACGGATCGCCGAACTCAGCCCCCGGGGCGCCCCCCCCGAAACCATTGAGGGGCTCCGGGCTGCCATCGCCGCCTATGAGGATCAGATCGAACTGAACGTAAAAGAGGGGGCTCAAACCGGGGTATACTGGAAAATTCTTGCCACCCGGCTGGCGGACCGGAGTATGCACCGGGACGCGTTGGAGGCTCTGGAAAAGGCGATTGCCTACAACGCGGAGGACCCGGCCCTCTTTTACCTGACGGGTCTTTCGGCAGCCATTGTGGCCGCCTCGGCGCTGGATTTTCCCGGTTCCTCCGGGGCCCCCGGCGCGGAGCGGAACAAGTATTTCGCCCTGGCGGAATCGGCCTACCTGCAGGCCATCAGGCTGGAGCCCGATTACGCCAGGCCCCGGTACGGGCTGGGGATTCTTTATGTTTTTGAACTGGACCGCCCGGCGGAAGCGATTCCCCATCTGGCCCGGTATCTGGAACTTATGTCCACCGATATAAACGCCATGTTCGCGCTGGCCAGGGCCTATTATGTAACCGGAAACAACGCGGCGGCTGTTGAACTCTACGACCGGATTATTTCCCGGACCAAAGACCAGACCCAAAAGGCGGAGGCCCAGAAAAACAAGGAAACCGTGTTGGGGCAGCTCTATGGCTGAACGGGGGCTCCTGGATCTGATCATCAACCGGATCCCTGGCCTTGGGGTTCCGGAACGGCTGAAATTATGCCGGGAATTTGACCGGGAGGAAGAACTGTCCATACTTTCAAAAGGGGACCTTGAAAAACTGCTGAACCGTACTTTGGAACGGCCCTTGCGTATGGAAGCGCTCCGTTTGCAGGCGGAACAGGATGAACGGAACGCCCGGCTCCGGGGAATTCGCTGGGTCTCCTGGGTCACGGAGGGTTATCCGCCCCAACTCCGGGAGATCTACGATCCCCCGGCGGTGCTTTTTTTCCGGGGGAACCTGCCGGACCCGGAAAAACCCCTGGTCGCGGTGGTGGGAACCCGGCAGCCCAGCCCCGGAGGCGCGGCCCAGGCCCATGCCTTATCCCGTGAACTGGGGGCCGCGGGCCTTTCGGTGGTTTCCGGCCTTGCCCTGGGGATTGACGCCATGGCCCACCGGGGGAATCTGGATGGCGGGGCTCCGACTTTTGCGGTTCTCGGCTCCGGGGCGGATGAAATTTACCCCCTGGGGAACCGGGCGCTGGCGGCGCGGATACTGGAAAATGGCGGGGCGGTTCTGAGCGAATATTCGCCGGGAACCGGGCCCCGGCCCTGGCGTTTTCCCGCCCGGAACCGGATCATCTCCGGTCTGGCCCGGGGAACGGTGGTGGTGGAAGCTCCGGCCCGGTCCGGCGCCCTGATCACCGCCCGTTGCGCCCTGGAACAGGGGCGGGACCTCTGGGCGGCCTCGGCGGGAACCGTTTCTTCCCGGGGGGCGGGGACCGCAAAGCTGGCGGAAGAAGGCGCGAAGGTGATCCATGGCGCCGCGGAGATTCTTGCCGAATGGAACTGGACGGTTCCGGCGCGTCAGACCGGCGTGGCGGCCAATGACGGCGGGGAACCGGTTTCCCCGGGAATGGGGCTGGCCGCGGATCTGGCCCGGTCCCTGAATATTGAACTGTAGGAAAAAGGAAAAAAAATGGCGGTAAAAACAAAGGCAATGGAAACGGAAGCGGCAAAGCCTGCAGTGGAAACGGCGGCGGAAAAACCGGCGGCGAAGCCCAAAAGGGCGAAAAAGAGCGGGGCCTCCAAAAAAAGCGAAGAACGGAAGATCCTCGTGATTGTGGAATCCCCCGCCAAGGCAAAAACAATCGAAAAATACCTCGGCCCCAATTACCGCGTCAAAGCCTCCATGGGCCACCTGATCGATCTGCCCAAATCGCGGACCGCCATTGATACGGAAAATAATTTTGTGCCCGAATACATCACCGTCCGGGGCCGGGCCAAACTGCTGAAAGAACTTCAGGGGGACGCGAAAAAATCGGATCTGGTGCTGCTGGCCAGCGATAATGACCGGGAAGGGGAGGCCATCGCCTGGCACCTGCGAAACGCCATCACCGCGAAAACCGCCAAGGTGTCCATCCAGCGGATCAGCTTTAACGAAATAACCCCCGCGGCGATTCAGGCCGCGGTAGCCCATCCCGGCCTTATTGACGAGGCCAAGGTGAACGCCCAGAAAGCCCGCCGGGTTCTGGATCGGCTGGTGGGCTACAACCTTTCGCCCCTGCTCTGGAAGAAGGTGAAGAACGGCCTCTCCGCGGGCCGGGTTCAGTCTGTGGCCCTGCGCCTTATCTGCGAACGGGAAAAGGAAGTAGAGTCCTTTATCCCCGAGGAATACTGGACCCTGGACGCGGATATCCGGGTGGGGAAACATTTCTTTACCGCCCAGCTCGTGTCCTGGCAGGGAAACAAGCCGGAACTGAAAACCGAAGCGGAAGTCAAGGCGATTATCGACAGGATTATCAACGCCGATTGCTTTGTCCAGGACATCCGGGAGACCGACAAAACCGTGCGGCCCCGGCCCCCCTTTACCACCTCCCAGCTCCAGCAGACCGCGGCGAACCGGCTCGGCTTTACCAGCAAAAAAACCATGCAGGTTGCCCAACAGCTTTACGAAGGGGTGAACATCGGCAATTCACGGGTGGGGCTTATCACCTATATGCGGACCGATTCGGTGCGGGTCTCCGTAACCGCCCTTGACGAAGTCCGCGCCTGGATCAAGGAAAATTTTCCCAGGGAACTCCCCGAAAAAGCGGCGGAATATTCGGTGGGAAAAAAAGCCCAGGACGCCCACGAAGCCATTCGGCCCACCTATGTAAGCTACACCCCCGAAGAGATGAAGGAATACCTGAACCGGGATCAACTGCGGCTCTACACGATCATCTGGGAACGCTTTGTGTCCAGCCAGATGAACAACGCCAAAACCCGGACGGTGAGCGTGGACATTGCCGCGGGGGAGGGAATCTTCCGGGTGGCGGGAACAAAAATTATCGAAAAGGGATTTTACCGGGTCATTAAACTCCTCTCGTCAAAAGAAGAAAAGGGGAACCCCTATCCGGTGTTGAACAAAGGGGACAAGGTGCTGGTGGACAAGTTCCACCCGGTACAGCATTTTACCCAGGGGCCGCCCCGCTACACCGACGCTTCCATTGTCAAAACGCTGGAGGAAAAAGGCATAGGCCGGCCTTCCACCTACGCGCCGATTATTTCGGTGTTGCTGGATCGCTATTATGTAACCCGGTCGAACAAACAACTGGTGCCCACCCTGCTGGGGAAACTCATCAACGATATGTTGGTGGAATATTTTCCCCATGTGGTGGATGCGGGCTTTACCGCCTCTATGGAAGACAAACTTGACGCGGTGGAGGAAAGCCAGCTCCAATGGCCCGACATGATCCGGGAATTCTGGGATCCCTTCAAAGACAGAGTGGACGAGGTGGGCAAGACGCTGGAATCTTTCAAGGGTTCCCTGGACGAACCTACCGACTATGTGTGCGAAAAATGCGGCAAGCCCATGGTAAAAAAACTGGGCCGCTTTGGATATTTTTTGGCCTGTTCCGGTTTTCCCGAATGCCGGAACACGAAATCCATACCGCTGGCGAAATGCCCCAAATGCGGCGGGGACATTGTGGCCCGGAAAACAAAAGGCCGGGGCAAGGAATTTTACGGCTGTACGAATTACCCGGACTGCGATTTTATCAGCCACTTCAAGCCCACCAATCAGAGCTGTCCCAAGTGCGGCCAGTTCATGGTGGAAAAATACGACAAAAAAAACGGTTCCCACAAAGCCTGTATAAATCCGGACTGCGATTACCTCCACAGCCCCGACGACGAACCACCCGCGGGCCCGGAGGCAAGGGATGAATGAGGACACCATGGGGGAATACCTGAAGTATCTGGGGGCGGTCCGGGGCGTTTCAACGCGGACCCTCGATGCCTACGGGAAAGACCTCTCCCATTTTAAAAACTACTGCGGGAACCACGACATTGTCCCCGAGCGGGCCGGCCCCTACGAAGTTCAGAGCTTTATCGCCGACCTCAGCGCCGAGGGGATCGCTTCGGTCAGCGTGAACCGGGCCCTCTCGGCGATCCGGGGCTATTACCGCTGGCTCATCCGTTTTGGCCGCCGGCAGGACAACCCCTGCGGCAATTTACGGAACCTTAAGACCCCCAGAGCCCTGCCGTCCTATCTCCGGGAGGAGGAAATGGCCAGCTTTGCGGAACTTCCCGATACAGCGGGGATTCTCTGGCCCGTTCGGGACAAGGCCCTGATTCTGGTGATGTATTCCGCGGGCCTGCGGATTTCCGAACTGGTGTCCCTGTCCCTGGCAAATCTGGAGGCCGATCTGGGCGGGGCCCGGGTCATCGGCAAGGGAGACAAGGAACGGTACGTGTTTTTTTCCGCCGAGGCCCGGGAGAGCCTTGAGGAATATCTTGTGGAACGGAACAGCCGGGTCAAGGCCGTGGGGCCTGACGGCGCGGCCCCCACGGACAAGGTGTTTGTGAACCGCAAGGGCGGGGCCATTTCGGTTCCCGGCGTCCGGTGGATCATCAGTAAATACGCGGAGCGGTCGGGACTGGAAAAAAACATTCACCCCCACAGTCTCCGCCACAGTTTCGCCACCCACCTGGTCAACTCAGGCTGCGATGTCCGGGTGGTGCAGGAACTGCTGGGCCACGCCAGTATTTCCACTACCCAGCGGTATACCCATGTGGAAATCGAGCGGCTGAAAAAAGTGTACGCCCGGGCGCGCGGAGTCAGGAGTTAGCGTCTGTCCGCAAAGTACGAACCTCCGGTTCGAGGTTACTCTCCGGACAGACTTGAGTTAGTTGAAAATGAGGAGTGATAAAAATATGCGTGAAATATACGGCGGAAAGATTCGATCCACCACAGTGCTGGCGGTGCGGCGGGACGGCAAAGTCGCCATGGCCGGAGACGGGCAGGTAACCATGGGCGAAACGGTGATGAAAAACAACGCCCGGAAGGTCCGCCGCCTTATGGACGGGAAGGTGCTTTGCGGTTTTGCCGGGGCCACCGCTGACGCCTTTACCCTCTTTGATCGTTTCGAGGTAAAACTCAAGGAGTATTCCGGCGACCTCCTCCGGGCGGCGGTGGAGCTGGCCAAGGACTGGCGGCTCGATCGGTCGCTCCGGCGGCTTGAGGCCCTGCTCCTGACCGCGGATTTGTCCAAGACCCTGCTCATCTCCGGTACCGGGGATGTGATAGAACCCGCGGCGGACGCGCTGGCCATCGGTTCCGGGGGGAATTACGCCTATGCCGCGGCCCTGGCCTATCTGGAGGGAAGTTCCTTTTCCGCCGCGGAAATCGCCGACCGGAGCCTGAAAATCGCGGGAAACATCTGCATCTACACCAATTCACAGATAACTCTGGAGGTGCTTGAATAATGGGAAGCAAAAAACTGGACGAAACAAGACTGGACCGCCTGACGCCCCGGCAGATTGTGGCGGAACTGGATAAATATATCGTGGGCCAGAAAAAGGCCAAGCGGGCGGTGGCGGTAGCCCTGCGGAACCGGATCCGGCGTCTCAAACTGGACCCGGATATCCGGGAGGACATTGCCCCCAAAAATATCCTCATGATAGGCCCCACCGGGGTGGGCAAAACCGAGATCGCCCGGCGGCTGGCGAAACTGGCCGGTTCCCCCTTTATCAAGGTGGAGGCCACCAAATATACCGAGGTGGGTTATGTGGGCCGGGATGTGGAATCCATGGTTCGGGACCTCATGGCCGCGGGGGTTCAGATGGTGAAACAGGAAATGCAGGAATCGGTCAACGCGGAGGCGGAAAGGCGGGCCGAAGAAGCCCTGCTGGATCTGCTCCTTCCGGGGACGGGAAAAAAGACCCGGGAAAAGTCCCGGCCCGCGCCGGTGGTCCGGCCCATGGGAACTTTTTCCATCAATCCCGACAGCCCCAACGGTCCCGGCCTTATGGGGACGGCGATTCAGGTGGGGATTCCCGCAATTTTCAGCCGGCAGGCCGGGGACGAGGAAGCCCCGGCGGCTCTTCCCGCCGAAGCAGCCGGGACGGAGAGGGAAAAAGCGGAGGCCGAGGGCGCCGAAAAGACCGGAAAAAGCGCCGGGGACATATCCACACGGGAAAAATTCCGGGATATGCTGCTGGCGGGTAAACTGGACGACAAGACCGTGGAGATTATGGTAAACCAGAACCCCCAGTTTCCCTCTATGGAAATGTTGGGGGGGAACATGGAAGATCTGGAATCGAGCCTTTCGGGGATCGCCGGATTTTTCGGGGGAACCAAAAAGAAAAAGGTCGTTACTGTGGCCCGGGCCCGGGAAATCCTCCGGGCCGAGGAGGCGGAAAAACTGATCGACCGGGACCGGGTCAGCGACGAGGCCCGCCAGCGGGTGGAAGAAACGGGCATCATTTTTATCGACGAAATCGACAAGATCGCCGTCAAGGGAGACCGGGGGGGCGGGCCGGATGTGTCCCGTGAAGGGGTTCAGCGGGATATTCTTCCCATTGTGGAAGGGGCCACGGTGAACACTAAGTGGGGGCCGGTGAATACGGATCATGTCCTCTTTATCGCCGCCGGCGCTTTTAACGTCAGCAAGCCCTCGGACCTCATCCCCGAACTGCAGGGCCGCTTCCCCCTGCGGGTGGAACTGGATTCCCTGGACAAAGAAGACTTCAAGCGGATTCTTACGGAGCCGAAAAACGCCCTGACCAAACAGTACACGGGCCTCCTTTCCACCGAGGGGATCAAGATAGACTTTACCCCCGAAGCCATTGAACGGCTGGCGGCGCTGGCGGCGGATGTAAACGCCCGGCTGGAGAATATCGGCGCCCGGCGGCTCCACACGATCATGGAATCCCTTTTGGAGGAACTTTCCTTCGAGGCCCCGGACATTACCCCGGCGGAGATTCCCATCACCGTTGACTATGTGAACGAAAAACTCAACGACCTGGCGGCGGATCAGGATTTGGGGAGATATATTTTGTAAGTTCTCCCCAAAAAACAGCCGATGAATAAGAAGAAAAGTTTTGTTTTGGAGGTTTGTATGCGGATTGAAAACAGTTTTTCCCAGACCGTGGATATGCTGCACCGGGCCATGGACGCCAATCTGGTGCGGCGGGACGTAATTGCCAATAACATGGCCAACGCCAATGTCCCCAACTTTAAGCGGTCTATTGTGAATTATGAAAGCGAGCTGAAACGGGCGCTGGACACGGAAAAACAGAAGCCCGCGCTGGAACTGACCCTTACCAATCCCAAACATATCCCCAACTGGAAGGAACGGGATTACCGGGATGTCCAGATCCGGCGGGTGCTGGATTATACCAGTACCTACAACAACAACGGAAACAACGTGGACCCGGAACAGGAATTCATGGCCGCCCTGGAAAACCAGTTGACTTACACCCTGCTGGCCCAGGCGGAAACTTTTGAATTTAGCCAGATTAACCAGGCGTTACGGTAAAGGAGGCGCTGAATGGGAATTTTTAATTCGATAAATATCGCCGCTTCGGGAATGAGCGCCGAACGGGTCCGCTCCGATGTGATCGCCGACAATATCGCCAACGTGAATACTACCCGGACCGCCGAAGGGGGCCCCTTCAGGAGAAGCCGGGTGATCATGCGGCCCCGGGTGGAAAGCCCCTACTGGCGTTCCCCCTTTCTGCCGGAATCCATGGACAACGGTATTGGCCGGGGCGTCCGAGTGGTGGAGGTTCAGAAAGACTACGCCGCGGAAAACCCCCTGAAATATGATCCCACCCACCCGGACGCCATCAAGACCGGGCCCCGGGCGGGATACGTGGAACTGCCCAATGTGGATATTGTAACCGAGATGGTGGACATGATTTCCGCCTCCCGGGCCTACGAGGCCAACGCCTCAATTATCGAAGGTTCCAAGACCATGTTCCAGCGGGCCCTGGATATTGGGGGGAGGTAATAAATGACGATTTATAACGCCGATGCGGTAACGGGACATATCGTTACCATGACAACGACTCATCCGAAACATTTTGCCGCCAATCCCGCCACACCGGGAAGCATAGGCAAAAACATTATCGAACTGAAAGAAAAAACCGGCGCCGACGCGGTGATCCGATCCGGCGTCTTTGAAAAGACCATGCTCCAGGCTCTGGACAAGGTTTCCGGGGATCAGCAGTTTGCCAGCGCCCTGTCCCGGCAGGCGATAACCGAGCCGGGATCGGTAGATGTCCATGACATTACCATTGCCCAGGCCAAGGCCGGCATGTCGCTCAACATTACCAGAAATGTTTTGAGCCGGCTGGTACAGGACTGGAGGGATTTAATTAATACGAGATAATCACCTGTATTGGGGGAGGGGAATATGACCGAGTGGATAAAAAAAATTGCCGCCCAGATAAAAAATTTGTGGGGCAAGTGGTCATTGGTGCAGCGGATCATCCTGGTCGGGGTGGCCGTGGCGGTTATCGGGGGGCTGGCGGCCCTCTTTTCGGTGTCCTCCGCGCCCACCATGGTGCCGGTGATCGACGCGCCCATCCGGGATGAAGCGGCACTGGACAAGATTGTAACCCGGCTCAATGAAGAAGGGGTGAAGACCCAGGTCTCCGCCGCGGGGATTGTGCAGGTTCCCGATGAAAAAACCGCCCGGCGGATGCGGGCCATCCTGATCCGGGAAGATCTGATTCCCTCGGGAACGGACCCCTGGGCGATCTTCGACCGGGAGCGGTGGACCATCACCGACTTTGAACGGAACGTCAACCTTCAACGGGCTATCAGGCAGATGGTAACCGATCACATCAGGGCCATTGACGAGGTGGACGACGCCGATGTAACCATCGTGGCCCCGGTGCGGGAACTGTTTCGTTCTGACCAGAACCCCGTAACCGCCAGCGTGATCATCACTCCCAAACCGGGGAGCGACATTACCCAAAACCGCAAAAAAATCGAAGGGATCCAGAAGATTCTGAAATACGCCGTCGAGGGACTTCGGGACGACAACATTGTCATCACCGATCAGACGGGGCTCATCCTCAACGATTTTACCGGCATGGCCGCCATGGACCGGCTGAACCAGATTGAGAAAGAACAGAAGATTATCCTCCGGCAGGAAGCCCAGTACCGGGCCATCGTCCTTACCTCCCTCCAGGCAATCTACACTGCCGACCGGGTTCGGGATCTGAACCTCAAAATCGCCATGGATATGTCCAAAAAAGCCATAGAAAGGGAAGAGTACTTTCCCATCACCAAAAAAGCCCAGACCCCCGGCCTTCCCTACGATGATTCAATACTGCTGGATTCGGTAACTGTTTCCGAAAGTACCGGCACTACCACCTGGGAAGGCACCGGTCTCAACCCCGAAGGGCCCGCTGGTGTGGAAGGCCAGACCCCCCCGGCCTTTAAGGATATGACGAACCTCTACGGCAGGATGAGCCAGGAGACCAGAACCCATAACGAAGTTATCAACAACGAAAAAACCCAGGAAGAACGGAGCCCCCAGATTGACCGGGTAACGGTGTCGGTGAACATCGACGGACAATGGAAGTGGAAATACGATGAAAAGGGAAACCCCGTGGTTCTGCCCGACGGTACTATTGAACGGGAATATATTTCCGTACCCCCGGATGAACTTCGCTCGGCCCAGCTTTTAATTCGGGACGCCGTGGGGTATAATGGCGGGCGGGGAGATTCGGTAACTGTCCAGAATATCCCCTTTGACCGGACGAAGGAGTTTGCCGAAGAGGACGCCGCCTATTTCAGGAAGAAGCAGATTCAGACCACCATTCTGATCTTCCTCTCCGGGCTGGTGATCCTCCTTATCGCCTTTATCGCGTTCCGGATGATCACCCGGGAGATAGAACGGCGGCGGCGGCTGGAGGCCGAAGAACGGGCCCGCCGGGAAGCGGCGATCCGGGAAGGGGCTATCGCCAACGCGGAAGAAGAGGGGGTGGATGTGTCCATCTCCGTGGAAGAGCGGACCCGGATGGAACTGCTGGAGTCGGTTACCAACATGGCCAAGGAACATCCTGAGGATGTGGCCCAGCTTATCCGCACCTGGATACTGGAGGAGTAGTATATGGCAAAAACAGGCGCCACATCCGCAAGCACCATGGTCGGCGGCTCCAAGAAAAAAGGGAGCAAGGAATACACGGGCCGCCAAAAGGCCGCCATATTCCTGGTAACCATTGGTTCGGAAATTTCCGCGGAGATCTTCAAGTATCTGCGGGAAGATGAAATAGAAACCCTGACCTTTGAAATCGCCCGGCTGGAAACCATTGAACCGGAGCAGAAAGACGCCATTCTCCAGGAATTCCAGGAACTGATGATGGCGAACCAGTTTATTTCCACCGGGGGCATCGATTACGCCCGGGAACTTTTGGAAAAATCCCTGGGGAGCCAGAAGGCCATCGACATCATCAACCGCCTGACTTCCAGCCTCCAGGTCCGGCCCTTTGACTTTATCCGCCGGACCGACCCGGCCCACCTCTTAAACTTTATCCAGCAGGAACATCCCCAGACCATCGCCCTGATCCTGGCCTACCTGGAACCGAACAAAAGCTCGATCATTTTGCAGAACCTCCCCCACGAGGTCCAGAGCGACGTGGCCCGCCGTATTGCCACCATGGACCGGACCAGCCCGGAAGTGCTCCGGGAGGTGGAACGGGTTCTGGAGAAAAAACTCTCCACCCTGTCCAGCGAAGACTACACCACCGCCGGCGGCGTGGAAAGTATCGTGGAGATCCTCAACCTGGTAGACCGGGCTTCGGAGAAGCAGATCATTGAAGCCCTGGAAGACGAGGACCCGGAACTGGCGGAGGAGATCAAGAAGCGGATGTTCGTCTTCGAGGA
>JAISBS010000073.1 GCA_031266075.1 Treponema sp. | reverse complement strand
TGAAGACGACCCTGCTTGCCAAATGTTCTATCCTGGATTTATGCCCAGACAAACCGCCGCCTCTCAAAATCCCTTCGCACCAACTGCTCTTGGAGGGGTTTTATGATTAAACCGGACAGTAGTGAATGAAATAAAAAATTTGCTGGAAAATAAATTGACAAAGAAAATTGAATATGGTACATTAAAAATACTGTTTAACTGGAGGTTTTTATGTATAAAGACGAATTTGACGGAATGCTCAATGGTTGGGAAGATTATTTAAAATCATTGAAAACAAAAATGAAAGTAACAATAAAAACATTTGACAAAATCCTAATAATGATGTAAAATTGTAAAAACGATAGAAACAATGAATAACATAATAAATGAATATATAAATTTTATGAAAAACAAATATAAAAACGTTATATTAAAACAATCTATTTTTTATGATTATAAATATGCATTGCGGGTTGACCTACATGATATTAATATAAATAAAGATAGTGATGAATATTTTATTGAAAGTTTGAATAGAGCAAAAGAATTATTTTATAAAATATTTTATGATAATGGTGAATTATATTTTATTTATAGAAACAGGAAAATTAAATTTACTGATAAAATATTTAGTAATATATCAAAATTAAATAAAAATGAAATCGGTATATTGTATGAAAACGGAATTTATGAAGAAAAATTTAAAACTTCTCTTGCTGTAATCAAACTGGACATTAATAGAATAAATTATGAAAATATATTGGAATCAATAAATAATACTGATTTTGCGAGTAGAGAACCAAGAACAGACGGTGAAGTATATTTTATACATATAATGAATGAAATTATTTTCAATATGTATGATGATAGAGGACTTGATATTGTTGGAACAAATAAAAAAGCGATAGAACCATTTTATAGAAAATATAATAAATGGCTGCTTGATTATGATAGAGAAAAAATGGATAAAACATTTAAATAAAGAAATGTCGCATAACGTTCCGGCTGTATCGAAGCCGCTTATGCGGCATTGAGAGGTTTTGGCGGCCCGGACAAGGGCTTTGCGCAGCATCGTACCAAAGGGTACGCGACCAGGGCCGGCAAAATGTGGGTGGAAGGAGGCGTGGGAATGAGCGAAGCGATTGACCTAGCAAAACCGTAGTCCGAGCCGCCTACTGGCCCGAAGGCCTGCCGGACAAAAAAGCGTAAACAGTCCTGTTAGGCGAAGTGGGGGCGTACTCCAACTATTTACATTATTCATTTTTTATTATATTCCCCTTTTAATCCGCCAGCGGTAACAATAGCGACATTACCTCCTGATTTAATAGAAAGTATTCCATTTTTCAATTCATAATATAGTATATTTTTTTGTAAATCATCTCTTCCTCGTATTTTTTCATAATATAAAATAATAGTATTTTCATCGAAAAAATAAAGCCCTTCTGTAAGGGATTTGTTTTTTGATACCCTGTTAAATGATGCTGTTGTAAACCGATTATTATTAAATGTTATTTCAATATCTTCAAATGGGTAACTTTTTGAATATGCCCAAGTACCTTCCAAATAATGTGGATTTGTTTCTGAAAAAGCAAGATACTTAACTTCCTTTTTTCTATCTCTTTCTACAATAAAAAATTTTATTGTACCTATTATACGAGAATAATTATTTCCCCCGGTGATTTCATAATATATATCATATAACTTTCCCGGCTCAAAAGTAAAAGAAATAAGCATATTATCAGAAAAAACAGAACCGGTATTGTACTGGACTGAAAGAGTATGTTCACCTGGAGAAATAATATTATCGCCCCATCCGGTCCCCTGCCCATTATAATCTGACCCGTCTATTGACAGAATTTTTATATAAGGTGCAAGGGTAATTACGCTTTGCGATTCCAAAGTATATAAATGCACATCTTCATCGATCTTTGTTGCCGCACTTTGTCCGGTACTTGCACAGCCGATTAGCCCTATAACTGCCACTATGACCAAAATACAAATTGTTCTTTTCATCATCATCTCCTTTCTGAAATTTATGTATATATTTGCAAAATAAGCTAAGTTGTTTTACTATTTTATACAGTATATTCCTCAAATTCCATAATTTGATATTTTACTGGATAGGTTTCCTTTTTGTCAACATATTTCCGGTAAATATTTTATTCCAATATATTCCCCAATCATTTTAGCCCCCATTTCTCATAACAGGCCTGTTTACGCTTTTTGGTCTGAACATTCCCACTTTCTGATTTTCGCGCAAGTGGCTTCGATACAGCCGGAACTTCATGTGTGATTGCGCTAAACAACGGCGTATGAATGGACTTTGTTCAATAACCCGGTTGGTCATCTGCTAACCAAAACTTAGCTTGCAAGTCTCGCAAGAAACCCTGTGGGTTTCAATGTTCCGCATTTTTGCTGCTTTTAAGCGGAGTTGTTCAAAAACTGAAGTTTTTAAACAACTCTGGTTCTGCTTGCCTTTGAAAAAAAATAAGAAAAAAGACCATGGACGGACAAAATATTTTCAAAACATCTGATGATTATTCGAAAGTCTGGTTTAATACTCCGGGGCTTGCCCCGGCTCGAATCACGTAACGTTTACAAAAATTTGGTATTAAACCCAAGAACCCGCTTGCGCGGGGAAGGGTATAATAAATTTCCTATCGAACGAGCCTCCGTTCGAACTAACGCAACGCTTAAGATACCGCGCGGAGGCTCACGTATTGACATTTGCTTTGCGGCCCGCTATACTTGGTCTCATGGAGAACGTAAAGCTGGCGGAAAGCGCCGCCGGGGCGCTCGCTTCTTACATCAGCGATCTTTCTCCGGGGGACAAACTCCCCAATGAACACCGGCTTGCGGAGTGTTTGGGAGTAGGCCGCAGTACGGTTCGGGAAGCGGTCAAGGTTCTCGCCGCCCAAAAGGTGCTGGATGTCCGGCAGGGGGCCGGGACTTTTGTGATACGGACAGAGCCCGCCGGGACAGAGGACCTTCCGGGCATTGAATCGGCTGCCAGCAGGGGCAGGCTGCTTATGGATCTTCTGGAAGTCTGTCTGACCTTTGAACCCCGGGTCGCGGCCCTGGCCGTCCTTCGGGCCAGCGCCGAAGAGGTGGCGGAAATGCACATACATTGCGCCGAAGCGGAAAAGCTGATCCATGAAGACTGGGATTGTACCCGGCATGACAGTACCCTTTACAAAAAAATTGCCAAAAGCAGCAGGAACCTGGCGTTTGCCCGCCTCGTGCCCCTTATCCGGAATGAGGCTGCCCGTTTTATCAATACCGCTCACCATGAACCAAAGGAAGAAACCATAACGGGTCGCCGGCGCATAGTGGACGCCATGACGCTGCATAACTCCACAGGCGCAGCTGCATGAAAAGCCTGGCCGGAAACAAAAGCGATGCTCCCGCGGATAAATAATAGATTTGTTTAAAAACTCCAGTTTTTGAACAAATCCGCTTAAAAGCAGCAAAAATGCGGAGCATTGAAACCCGCAGGGGTTCTTGCGAGACTTGTGTTGGACTTTAGTCCGCGATAACCAACCGGGTTATTGAACAAGTCCAATTTTTCTGCAATGGAGAAAAAATGAACGAAGTTTTTGAGGAATTGGGAAATATCGGCATTGTGCCGGTGATTACGATTGATGATGTGGAAAAGGCCGTGCCCCTGGCGCGGGCCCTGACAGCCGGAGGGATTCCCTGCGCGGAAATAACGTTCCGTACCGAACAGGGGGAAGAAGCCCTGCGCCGGATAGGACGGGAATGTCCGGAAATTCTTCCCGGCGCCGGAACCGTGTTGACCCCCGGCCAGGTTGACCGGGCTGTTGAGGCCGGCGCCCGGTTTATTGCAAGCCCCGGCTTCAACCCAAAGGTCGTGGCCCATTGTATCAGGCGGGGCATACCCATTGTTCCGGGTTGTTCAAATCCTTCCGATATTGAGCAGGCCCTGGAAGCCGGCCTGGATGCGGTCAAGTTTTTTCCCGCGGAAAGCGCGGGGGGGCTTCCGTATATCAAGGCGGTTGCCGCGCCGTACCCCGGCCTGAAATTCATGCCCACCGGCGGCATCAATGCGGACAATATCGGAACTTATCTGTCTTATGAAAAAATATTCGCCTGCGGCGGTTCCTGGATGGTCGATGCGTCCCTGATAAACGCTGCCCGTTTTGATGAAATTACCCGGCGCTGCCGGGAGGCACTGCAAAAAGCGCACGGTTTTTCCATGGCCCATATCGGCATAAACACCGCCAATGAGGACGAGGCGCGGAAAGCCGCCGCCTTTCTTGAACGGGTTTTTGGCTTTGCCCCCAGGGATGGCGGCAGCTCAATTTTTGCCGGAGACGGGATCGAGATTGTGAAATTCCCCCGTCCGGGCAGGAACGGACATATTGCCGTCGCGGTGAACAATGTACCCAGGGCAAAGGCATACCTTGAACGGAACGGACTTGATTTTAACCGGGAGAGCGCTCACCCGGACGGAAAAGGCGGCCTCTCGGCCATTTATCTTTCCGGTGAGGTGGCCGGTTTCGCGGTTCATCTGGTTCAAAAAAAATAACGGAGCTGGCATTATGAAGAAGGTAGTTACCTTTGGCGAAATCATGCTGCGTCTGGCACCGGAGGGCTATTGCCGGTTTGTCCAGGCAAACACCTTCGCCGCCGCCTACGGCGGCGGCGAAGCCAATGTGGCGGTTTCTCTGGCCGGTTACGGCCTTCCGGCGGTCTTTGTTTCCCGGCTTCCCGCCCACGAAATCGGCCAGGCGGCGGTAAACAGCATCCGGGCCTTTGGTGTGGACGTTTCCCGGATTATCCGGGGCGGCAGCCGGGTGGGTATTTATTTTTTGGAAAAAGGCGCGGCCCAGCGGCCCTCCAAGGTTATTTATGACCGCGCCCATTCGGCAATCAGCGAGGCGTCGGTCGGCGATTTTGACTGGCAGGCAATTTTCGCGGAGGCCTGCTGGTTTCACTTTACCGGCATTACCCCGGCGCTTTCGGACAATCTCGTTGCCATCTGCCTCCAGGCGTGCAAAGCCGCGAAAGCCGGGGGCCTTACCGTTTCCTGCGATCTTAATTACCGCAAAAACCTCTGGAGCCGCGAAAAGGCCGGGGCTGTAATGACCCGGCTTTTGGAATATGTTGATGTCTGCATAGCAAACGAAGAAGACATTTCCGACGTGCTGGGCATCAAGGCAGGGGGCAGTGATGTCCAGGCCGGCCTTATCAACCGCGAAGGCTACCGGGAAACGGCGGCGGAGCTGTTCAAACGTTTTGGTTTTCAGCAGGTTGCCATTACCCTGCGGGAATCTATTTCCGCCAGCGACAACAACTGGGCCGCCATGCTTTTTTCAGGGGGTGAATATTATTTTTCCCGGAAATATCCGGTTCATATTGTTGACCGTGTCGGCGGCGGCGACAGTTTCGCGGCTGGCCTTATTTATGCGGCGCTCCGGGAAATGCCCCCCCAAAAAAGGCTTGAGTTTGCCGTTGCCGCCAGTTGTCTCAAACACAGCATAGAAGGGGATTTTAACCTCGTCTCGGCGGAAGAGGTTGAGAAACTCGCCGCCGGAGACGGCTCCGGCAGGGTTCAGCGTTAGGGAACCTCCGGCGACCCCGGCGGAAGAACCGGCGGCTTTTAACGTTCGCCATACCGCTCCAGTTCTCCCAGGGTGAATTCCCAGAGCCTGGTAAAGGGGTCCAGTTCCGCCCGGATCCGTTTGAGGAAGGAGATATCTGTCCCCGGCGGACGGCGGCCTCCGGTTCCCGCGCAGTCGGGAAAGTGGGCCCAGAGGTAATCTGCCTGGTCGAGCATCCCCTCCAGTTCTTCCGGGGAAACTTTGGTTTTCCCGATCAAGATATTGCGCAGCCTTACCAGGGCGTCCCGTTCCCGGAACACGAATTCCCCAAGGGCCCCGCGTCGGCGGCTGTCCGTGGCTGGCCATTTTGTTTCCGGGTCCGCTGCGGTATGGGGCCCGGATCCCGGGGCTCCCAATATTTGGCAGGCCGCCGCCATATCAAGAACCGGAACCCCCAGGGGCAGGCCGTTACCAGTAATATCCCCCAGCCGGTGTTCCCCGGCAAACTCCCGCTCAAAAAGATCCCGGTAGCCCCGCATGGCCGGATCGCAACGGACAGGAAGGCCGGATTTTGCGGCGGCCCCAAAAGCCGAGGGGCGGAACGCGGCGCCGGCGTTGAGGATTCCCCGGAAACGGTTTTGCTGCCGCAGCCTGTCCCGGTGGCCCGGCGTGGACCGGGCATGGTACGTATCCAGGGTAAAAGAAAAATCAATGCCCCCGGTAAGCACCGGGCCGGAACCCAGGGACAGGGCGATGGCCGCTGCGCTGAGAGCCACGGAACCCAGGGGGGGGAATGTTTTGGGAAGGAACCCCGCTGCCTCCAGCCGTGAAAAGAGGCTGAGCTTTGCCCAGGAGGTGTAGAAAAGGAAAGTCCGTTCCCCCAGGATTTCCCCCGTGGCCGGCAGGGCGGAAAGATCCATGGCCACCGGAATCTCCCAGCTCCCGCCACCGATAAAATCCCGGAGGTTCCAGTGCTGGCTTTCCAGGGCCGCCACCAGATCCGGTTTGATGTTCCGTTCCCGCAGGCAGGGAAGCGCCGTGTCCACCGCCACTATCCGAAAGGGCCGCGGGGGAGCGGTAAAAAGGGCTTCCCCGAAAAAATCCGCAAGCCCCTCCAGAATATTGTCCAGCGAGGGGCCCGCGCCCAGAACCAGAACAGGATCGTCATAAAAGGAAAGTTCCCCCAGGGAAGGGGCCCGGGGAATCAGGCTCAGGTTCCGCAGCGCGTTTTTGATATAGCGCCGGCCCAGTTTGACCAGCGTCATGGCGTTGCCCCAGTCCAGGACAAGCTCCTGTCCAAGGGCCGCCGCCAGATCGTCATAGGATTTTGGATCAAGCCGCCAGCCCGCCGAAAGGCGGAGCGTCTCAACACGGCGGAAGCTGCGGCTTCCCCAGGCGTTTTGGACAAAGGTGCAAAGCCCCGCGGGATTCCGCTCGCCGGTCAAACGCACCCGGGGATGATTCAGCAGAGAAGGATCGATCCGGCTTTGGGAAAGGGCCAAAAGCCGCGCATCGGTTTCAACGCAGAGCAGTGCCGAATGGGGGGCCTCCTGTTCCAGCCTTTCCAGCAGACGGCCCAGCCCGTAGCCATAAAGGGGGGAAGGGCAGAGATAAAGAGTCCGGTCCAGGATTTTTTGGGCCCCCGCCAGCCGGTCCGCCTGGCCTATGGGGTCTAAACATGACAGAAGCGTTTTGCCCTGGTAAGAAACGGAAAAACCCCGGCGGGCCTGAACCGGCCTGGGGGCTTCCTCCTGAAATTCCCCCGGCCCTTCACTGCTCATGAATGAAACACCCCGGGACAAACTCCGGGGCATGGATCCCCGCCTTCCAGTCAGCTTTGGGGCTGGAAATAGCGCTCATAGGTTTTGTCAAAGTTGTTCTCCAGCTTGCCGCTGTTGAGGAAAAAGGAATTCAGGGCCCGCTCGGCATGGTAATTTATCCAGTAAGCGGATAGGGTCGAATCAATAGCCTGGACGGAGGATGTATCCGCTTCGCTTTCCTCCAGGGGAAACAGAACCAGTACATTGGTGCCTTGGACAAAAGGCGCGGACGGGGCCCGCAGGGGAGTGGAAAAAGCCAGTTTCCAGAAATCTTCATCCCAGGGGGCAGACGCCAGTTCGCTTACCGAGAAAGAAGCCAGACCGGGAAAGAGGTCCAGGCCTCCGTAATTAACCGGCAGGGGGCCGAAATGACGCTTTTCCAGACTTTGCTCAATAATGGCTCCGTCAAAACCCCGTTCCCGGACCAGGGCGATAAATTCTTCCGCCCTGGCAAGGGCCCAGTCATCCATCCGGCTCCGGTTAAAAGTCTGCATATAGGAGCGGATTTTATCGCGGACGGCGGGATCTTCGGTATCCGCCGGAGAAACATCTTCTTCCGCCCGGAAAAAGGCCCAGCCTGAATCAAGTTTGATAATATCGCTGAGTTCACCCTTTTTCAGGGCCAGCAGCTTTCCCCGGTCTTCCTCGGTGAGCACTTCCACATTCAACTCATAGGCCAGCTTGATCCCCATATCGCCGCCCCTTTCGGCGTAACCATCCTGCGACTGGGTGTTGGCCGCCTCCTCAAAAGTGGCGGTTCCCTCCTGTATGGAACCCAGAACTTTCCGGGCGTTTTTTTCGCTGGAATTCACCGTAATTTTTGAAAGATGGGTGCTTTGAAAAATGACCGCGTTTTCCTCGATATAGGAAAGCAGCTCTGAATCAGGATACGTGTTGATGGAAAACACCGCCATGTCAAAAGACCGCACGGGAGACGCCATCCCGCTGATAAAGGCCGTTTCCCGGGAGGGTACCAGAAGGCCGGTCATATCATCCAAATAATGGTTCTTGGTTATTTCTTCCTGCACCTGGTACCAGAGGGCCAGGCGGCGGTTGTTGTCGTAGGCCTGGTATCTGGCGGGGGAAAAGCGTCCGTCTTCCTGAAACATGGGAAGCCGGGCTACTGCCCAATCCACCGCCTTTGCCGGCGCGGTGTACCCGGCGTTTTTCATTTCCTGGAGAATCCCCGTATGGATTACGGCCAATTGAAAGGCCTGTTGCCAGATGGCATAATACCTTCCCGGATAATTTTGCTCATTAATCGAAGTCTGTTGCTGCGAGGCAATGGTATCCTGAACCTGGGCAAAATATCCCCCCGCCACATAACTGATGGGAGACTTATCATAGTACCCAAAGGTTAAATCGCCCCCCGATCCTGCCTCGGGCACAATGGCGGGAACCAGCACAAAGGCAATGATGACGATGACCAGTACAATGATGGTACCGGTAAACACAAACGGATTGGATTTGAAGCGGCTGATTAATTCGGACTTTACCGAACCCGCATCAACAGCCGGTTTTTTATTCCCCTTGGAAGTCATAAAATTACCTCTACCTTATAGAACAACCATGCCCCGTCAGACCTTCAGTCCGAGTTCTGCCTCCCCCGCAAAGCGGGCTCCTGGGTTGGTTGAATAAGCCAGTATATCATTTTGCGGGTTCAGGGTCAATGAACCCCTTCCCGCTGGCTGGCGGGCTGAACCGAAGTTCGAGTCTTCTTCCGCCGGCAAACAAAAACCCCGCCGGTGGCGGGGTCGTCTTTCACTGCCCAGAAGAAGACTCGAACTTCCATGCCGGTGAAGGCACTGGTACCTGAAACCAGCGTGTCTACCAATTCCACCATCTGGGCGCGGGAAACAATATAGTCTGTTTACCCGTGGACTGTCAACCGGTCAGGAGACCGCCGTTTCCAGAGCCACTTCCATCATCCGGGTGAACGTGGTCTGGCGCTCTTCGGCGGTGGTTTGTTCGTGGGTGATAAGGCTGTCGGAAATAGTGAGGATACACAGAGCCTCCCGCTCGTACTTGGCCGCCAGGGTGTATAGTTCGGCGGATTCCATTTCCAGGGCCAGACAGCCGAATTTGGCCCAGAGCTTCCATTCTTCGGGATCCTCGGTGTAAAACATATCGGACGAAACCACCGGCCCCACTTTGGGCGCCCAGCCCAGGGCCAGGGCGGCCTCGCAGGCGGTTTTCAGCAGGGCGAAAGAAGCCGTGGGGGCGTAATGCCGGCCCCCGAAACGGACGGCGTTGGCCCCCGAATCCGTGGAGGCCGACATGGCAAGCACCAGATCCCGGAGCCGTATGTCTTCCCGGATGGAACCAGCGGTCCCGATGCGGATCGCCCGCTTTACCCCGTAATCCCGGAATAGTTCATTCACGTAAATGGAAATGGAAGGAATCCCCATTCCCGTCCCCTGAACCGATACCCGCCTGCCCTTGTAGGTTCCCGTGTAGCCCAGAATATTCCGTACATCGGTATACAGCGCCGGATTTTCCAGAAAATTTTCCGCGATAAATTTGGCCCGCAGGGGGTCGCCGGGCAGAAGAATCGCCTCGGCGATTTCTCCCGGTTTTGCGGCGATATGGATGGACATATACACTCCGTTCCGAACTGGATGTTATAAATGGTAGCAATATTGGGGGAATTTATCAATAGGGCGTAGGGGGCAGGGCGTAACCTTGAACCGCCGGTTCGCGCCTTGTGGACAGACTCCTAGTCTTCTTCCAGCCCCAGTTCGTCATCGGAGCCTGATTCGCCTTCGGCGCTTTCCGGTTCCACGGGGGCGGCTTTGTGTTTTTTGAAATTTGGTTTGGGCGGAAACATGGAAGAAAAACGGGAACGGCGGTAGAGCCGGGCCACATAGGAGACAAGATAAAAATACAGAAAGACCACCACCGTAACGGCGATGACCTGCCAGGAGATAATTACCTTGATAAGCAGCGCGATTAAGTCTTTTGTCACCATGTCCCTTTAATCATCGGCAAAGAACGGCGCATAGTAGAGTGGGCTTGTTTCAAAACCCGGTTGGTGCAGACCAGGGGCCTGATAAAACAAGCGCCCGGAAAAACCGGTCAAAGCCCGATTTTTCCATGAGATTCAACCGCTAAAAAACGGCAAAATCCGGGGCATTTTGCACGGCCCCTTCGATAACCAGCCGGGTCATCGGCAAGGTCAATTTACCGGCGGCGACAGTTCGGCTAGTTCGGCAAGGCGGCGGATAATCCGGTTTGGCCGGAGACCCCGGAGCCGTTCTTCCCCTTCCCGGAGCCTGAGGGAACGGCCGTCCCCGGCAAACAGGGCCGTCTTGAACCCCGCGGAGGCCGCGCCGTATATATCCTTGAACATATCGTTTCCCACATAGAGGCACTGGGCCGGAGCCGCGCCCCGTTCCGCCAGCCGTTCCGCCGCCCGGCGGAACAGCCCCGGCGCAGGCTTTGCCTCTCCAGCTTCAAAGGAATAGATCAGCAGGGCCGGGTCAAAACCCAGCGCCTCTGGGGGGCTGCCGAAAAAAGCTTCAAAAAGCAGGGGAGTGTAAAACTGGGCGTTGGAAATAATGCCCAGAATACCGGGAGACCGCGCCAGCGCCCTGAGGGTTTCCTCCGCGCCGGGCATGGGCCAGACAGGATTCACCGCCAGTTCATAGCGCAGGGCCAGTTCCCGGCTTCTCCGGGCCGGATCGCCGCCCGCCTCCCGGCCCTCCAGAAACCGGGCCCAGAGTTCCTCGACCCGCAGTTCCGGGAAAACAGTTTTTTCCGCCAACTCCCGGTGAAAGACCCGGACACCCTGTTCAAAAAAGCCCCGGAGATCCGTCCCGCTCAAGCCCGGCGCGTATTCCTCCGCCAGTTCCTCCAGCAGATCTTCCCTCCGGCCCGGCCCGCCGGTTCCCGGTTCCCCTTCGGTTCCAATATCCCCCGCGGCGGAGCAAAAGAGCGTACCGTAAACATCAAACAAAACCGCCCGCGGCGGCCCGGCGTCCGGGAAGGACTCCTGGTCTGGCGGCGGGGACAAGGGTGGCGGTGGAAGCGGTTCCAGAGGAAACGAAAAACGCCGGATCAGTTCAACCAGTTTTCGCCGTTCCGCCTGTTCATACCGCATCCATGCCTACCAGGGAAAAGCGCAGGGGATTCAGGTAGAGATCAAGCAGCACCGGCTTGGATATTTTATGGCGTACCGGAACCATCACCGCCCGGTACGCATCCAGCAGAATTTTTGACATCCGTTCCTCACCGTAATTTTCCCGGATGATCTTTCCGTTGCTTTCGATAAGCGAAACATCTTCCTGCCAGTCCGCCAACTGTTCCAGAAAGGGGTTCAGGGCAGCCACTTCCCGGAAGGCGGTCCGGTTGCGCTGAATCGTGCGGATAATCGATTCCTGAAATTCTTCATCAAGCCTGCCGAAGTCCAGCGTATCCCGGGAAACAAGCTCCTCCGTCATCATCCGTATAATGTGGGCGGGAACCGCCAGGCCAAAAGCGCCGTAGACCTTCCGTATCGCCGATTCCATTTTGTTCCGCAGCATACCGGGCGAAACATATTCCGAGGGAATTTTAATTTCCGAATACAGGGAGTCGAAGGAAACCCCGGCGTTTTCAAAATCCTTGCAGACATAATCAACCCGCCGCCCGATAATGCCCCGCCCCGCGGACCAGGGTTCCAGAAAGGAAAACCCAAAACCCTCTTTGATGGAAGTCGTCAGGGCGCACACCGCGGTCCCCAGCAGTTCTTCCAGCGAATGTTCCACCCCCAGGGCGAATTCCACCGGCAGCTCCAGTTCCGAGGCAAAACCCGTCCATCGCCGGTAGAAGGGGCCGTCCTTTTCCGCCGGGGGCAGGGTGATAGCGACCGTCCGTCCGCCGGGAATATAGAGGGACAGCAGCAGGGCTTCGCCGATATTCTTCCGTCTGATAGGCCGCACCGGGTAAAGGTAGCGGGTCCGCCGCAGGCCGGGCATGGCGTTCAGGGCGGCAACTTCGTTGGGAATCAGATGGAGCCCCTCGGGTTTCAGTCCCGAACGGCGAAGGTAGGAATGATCCCGGCTGTTGATCACCGCATAGTGGCAGTTTTCCGGGTACTCCGTATCCGCCGCATACACATCGGGCCGGAAGTCCTCCGCCAGATCGTGGTTTTGCAGCAGAAGCCGGATCCCCCGGCCCCCCAGAATTTTCAGCGCCGGAATCAGCAGGGCGTTTTTCTGGATCAGGGGATTGTGAACATGGACAATATCCGCCGCCTCCCCCCAACGGCCCTCCATGGCGGCAACAAGACCATCGGCCAGGGCCCCGGCAGCCCCTTCCCTGCGGGGATCGTCCGGCGGGGCTTTCCGGTTCTCTTCCCGGTCATAGCCCAGGTTTTCCACCCGGACCCAGGGAAAATCAATATCCGCCGGGGCGTCTTCCCCGGTAATCAGCAGCACCTCCACCCCCGCGCTTCGGAGGCTCCGGGCCTGATGGCGGATAACCGAGCTGACTCCCCCCCGGCGAAGATGATAATGAACCAGCACAACCCGCAATCCGATCCTCCTCTTTTCATTGTCGGCCAAAAAAGCGCTGAGGAAAAGGGGGAATCCTTTTCCGAGGGCTGTCCGGTATAGCAGATCTCATCCACCATCGCCCCTGCCAAAAACTCCGTAAAGACTTACGGAGGGCCTTCGGCCCGGAGCAAGTCTTCCGCTACCCCCACCCGTTTTTTCAGGCATACAAACCCTTGCCTTGTTGACCGTGTTTATGTATAAATCCGCTTAAAAACAGCAAAAATGTGGAGCATTTTGCGCGATTTGTGAAATAACCAACCGGGATATTGAACAAGTCCATTCATAACGCCGTTGTTTAGCGCAATCACACATAAGGTTCCGGCTGTATCGAAGCCGCTTGCGCGACAATCAGAAAGTGGGAATGTTCGGACCAAAACGCGTAAACAGCCGGAACGTTATGCGACATTTTTTTGAAATCTTTGCGAAAAATAGTAAAAAACCATTGACAAAAAAACACAATGAGATGTATAATTATAAATCGGAGGATACGATGATGAATAATTTTGGAAAATTGATACTTAATGTATTATGTGTGGCGGTTTTACCTGTGTTTGTTTTTATTCAATGTGGAAACGGCCAGCAAAAAAATGACTTGTCGCCGGAGGTCCGTCAGATTATTGGTCAAATGGAAAGCCCCGATGATGAAACAGCAAAAGATGTCTTTATATCTTTACGCGAACAAACTCTTGAGAAAATAACCGCAAATTTGTTAGAGGAAAATGATAATATTGTAGTTATAGAGGCATTTACATCCGCTATGAAAAAATACACATCAACAATATACACGCCTCACGTTCAAATGAATTTTACCGGAGAGGCAGAGAGAAGTAATGTAAGAACAGGTTCAAACCGGAGTCTAACGGGGGCATATACGCTGATTGAAAATGACAATGTTCCAGATCAGACATTTGAAATAATAGATGCTTTTTCGAATGACAGACTGGATGAATATATTTCGGGCAGAAACAGAATTCCAAGCTTTAGTAATAGTGTCTGTTTAATTGCGGTAATAAAAAATGACAGTGGAAATATTACCGTCTCCAATTTTAAGACCAGATAAAAACAGGGTACGTCGTATAACGTTCCGGCTGTTTACGCTTTTTTGTCCTGCAGGCCTTCGGGCCGGTAGGCGGCTCGGGCTCCGCAACGGCTAGATCGTTCCGCTACGCGCAGACCTTTGGTCTGAACATTCCCACTTTTGATTGCCGCGCAAGCGGTTTCCAAACCTCCACCCACATTTTGTCGGCCCTGGTCGCGTACCTTTGGTACGATGCTTCGGCATATATGCCGCCGCAAAGCCCTTATTCGGGCGGCCAAAACCCCTTAATGCCGCATAAGCGGCTTCGATACAGCCAGAACGTTATATGCAATAGTGCCTAAAATTTAGTTAAAATTATCACATAAAAAGGTATTGACTTAATAAAAAAGTATATTCTAATAAATTTAAGGAGAAACAAAATGAAAAATTATAAGAATTTGGCTGAATTAATTATGGATAAAGACAATTATCCAAATGCCGGCGGTCTGTATATAGAAAAATCAAAAATTGACGACTTAAAAAACGCGCGTTATTGGGTTGTATCATCAAAAGAAGAAAAATTGGAACATGATGATTTTATGGATTAAAAATATAAAACCAAAAATAATTATATGAATATAATAAAAACAATATTGGATAAAAGTGATTATCAAATATATGGTAATTTCTTAAATATTCAAATAGATAGTAATTTTTTAGATGAAATAATTGATGAAAAATATCCAGAAAAAGGATATAAAGGACTTATTCCCGCTTTATTGCCAATGGAATCTGAAAAGGAAAGTGCTATTGTTTGGCAAAGAATTTTACCAGAGAACGGCAAGAAAACATTATGTCCAATATTAATGTGTCCAGACGATTGTGATTTTACTTGTATAATTATTAAAGCTGAAATCGAAAATAAAAATAATAAAATGATTTATTGGAATAAAATTGGTATAAATAAAACAAATGTTTGGCAAAAAAAGTCGCCAAACAAAAAATACAAATATGAACCTGAATTGATAGGAAATAATGTGGAGTGGTTTGAAGAAATTAAATTAATGGAATTTAGTATAGATGATTATGTAAATATGATACAGCTATTTAAAAATAAATTGATAAAATAATGGAGTACGCCAGCACTTGCACATTAACAGGCCTGTTTACGCTTTTTGTCCTGCAGGCCTTCGGGCCGGCAGGCGGCTCGGTAGACCGGCTTCAGACGGGCGTACGCGCCGGCGAACAAGAGCAGCCCGCGCCTTACCGCTTCGGCAGCCGGAAAAAACCGAAGAGGCTGCCGCAGAAGCCGCCGGCGATGTGGGCGAATTCGGAAATATTGTTGGAGCCAAAAGCGTTGACCAGTTCCTTTCCCAGATACAGGAGGAGTACCAGAATAAAGGTCAGGGGAATCTCGCCCCGGTTAAAATTGGTAAAAGAGGCCAGCAGGATCATCATAAACACCACGCCCGATGCCCCCATAAGGGCGGTCCGGAAAAAAAACACGTTCAAAAGCCCGGTAACCAGGGCGGTGATGAGGATCATAAACAGCAGGGAATAGGAACCGTAGCTCTCTTCCAGAATGGGGCCGATAAGGAGGATAAAGGCAAAATTGGAGAGCAGGTGGTTCCAGTCCGCATGGCCCGCAATATGGGACAGAAGGCTGAACCAGTGCCGGAAATTACCGGAGGAAAAATGCCCCTTGCCGGGAACCATGAACCATTTTTCCACCAGCCCCTGAAAGATCGTCTGGGAAAGGATCAATACCGCCGCGCAGAGCAGCGCGTAGGTCAGCACGGTAGGGGCATTGTATTTAATCCGCATATTTCACTCCTGTTTGACCTTGATCTCAATCTGCACCGGGCAGTGATCCGAACCTTCCACATCGGGCCGGATCACCGAAGAAACCACCTGGGGCAGAAAGGCCTTGTCCACGCAATGGTAATCGATTCTCCACCCCACATTCCGTTCCCGGGCCCCGGCGCGGTAGGACCACCAGCTATAATGGCCGCCCTCGCCGGGGTGGAAGCGGCGGAAGGTATCCACATGGCCCGCGGCGGTGTAGGCGTCCATCCATGCCCGTTCCTCCGGCAGGTAGCCCGCGTTCCCCTCGTTCTCCCGGGGGCGGGCCAGATCAATGGGGGTATGGGCGATATTGTAATCCCCGCAGAGGACAAAATGGCGGCCCCCGGCGGCCAGGCGGTTGCAAAGTTCCAGCATGGCGGCGCAAAAATCCAATTTGTAGCCCAGCCGGGCGCCGCCGTCCTGGGAATTGGGAAAATAGGCGCAAATAAGGGTAAAATCCCGAAATTCCGCCTGGAGAACCCGCCCCTCGGCGTCGAATTCGGCTATTCCCAGGGGTTTCAGTTCCAGCGGCTTTGTTTGGCTGTAAATGGCTACCCCGGAATAGCCTTTTTTTTCGGCGCTGGCCCAATAGCCGGCATACGTTTTGCCGTCCCGGTTCCGGGGGCTTATCAGCTCCGGGGAAAGCTGTTCCGGGCGGGCCTTGGTTTCCTGAAGGCAGAGGATATCCGGCGATTCATCCGCCAGCCACCCCACAAACCCCCGCTTTTCCACCGCCCGGATGCCGTTGACATTCCATGACAGAATTCGCATAGGCTCCAATATAAACGCCCGGCGGCCCTCTGACAAGCCGCCCCCCGCCGCTGTTTATCCGCCCCGCTCCCCGAAGCGTTCACCCCGCCGCCGTTGCCCAAAATCCTTCGATTGGCTATCATGTACTTATGGCCGGAGCGGGAAAGATCGGCGTCAAGCCGGCGTCGAAACAGAAAGAAAAACTCAAAGAGCCGGAGGAGTACCGGGTTGTCCTTTTGAACGATCACTACACCACCATGGATTTTGTGGTGGAAATTCTCATGGCGATTTTTCATAAAAACGCCGAAGACGCCAACCGGATCATGCTGGATGTCCACCGGAAAGGCCGGGGCGTCGTGGGGGTCTACCCCTGGGACATTGCGGCTACCAAGGCCGAACAGGTTCACCATGCGGCCCGGGAGTACGAATTCCCCCTCCGCTGTATTGTGGAACCGGTCTAGGAGCCTGATATGAACCGCTCCCGAAACACGGGCTCCGGTCCGGAAAAATTTGTTATTTTGCGATTTTTGGCTTACATTAATACTTGAAGAGGAAGAGGAATATGAAAATTTCAGGCCATGTGCAGGCCATCATAAACGCGGCCTATAACGAAGCAAAAGAACGGAACCACGAATATCTGACCCCGGAGCATATCCTCTACGCCGCCCTCTCTTTTGAGGAAGTTCAGGTAGTGTTTTCCGCCTGCGGCGCCAATGTGGACCAGATCAAGCACGGCATGGAGAATTTTTTTGAACAGAAGGTTCCGGTGATCAGCGGCGCGGAGCCCACCCAGACCGTCGGTTTCCAGAGCGTCATTGAGCGGGCGGTGCTACAAAGCCAGTCCTCCCAAAAGGAAATGCTCGACGTGGCGGATATTCTGGTCTCCCTTTTTGACGAGGAGCGGAATTTCTGCGCCTACTACCTCCGAAAGGCCGGGATCAGGCGTTTTGAGCTGCTCGATATTCTTTCCCACGGATATGAAATCGACAATCCCTTCATCTTTAAAAAAACGGATATGACCCCCATTCCGCCGGAGGGCTACGACATGGGCAAAGAGGGTCTTCAGGAAGAGGAAACCGCCGATCCGGGGCAAAAGTCCCGGGCCGGCAAACGGAGCGCGCTGGAGCGGTTTGCCACGGAACTGACTGCCCTGGCCCGGGAAAACCACCTGGAGCCGGTCATTGGCCGGGACGCGGAACTGGACCGGACCGTGCAGGTACTCTGCCGGCGGCTCAAAAACAACCCCATCCATGTGGGGGATTCGGGGGTGGGGAAAACCGCCATCACCGAAGGGCTGGCCCAGCGGATTGTGGCCGGGAAGGTGCCTCCTCCCCTCAGGGATTTTACCATTTATTCACTGGACATGGGCGCGCTGGTGGCGGGCACCAAGTACCGGGGGGATTTTGAGGAACGGATCAAACGGGTTGTGGAGGAAATGACCAAAAAAGAACGGGCCATCCTCTTTATTGACGAAATCCATACGCTGGTGGGAGCCGGTTCCGTTTCGGGGAGCGCGCTGGACGCATCAAACCTTCTCAAACCCGCCCTGGCGTCGGGGAAGATCCGTTGTATCGGTTCCACTACCCACGAAGAATACGGCAAATTTTTTGACAAAGACCGGGCCCTGTCCCGCCGTTTTCAAAAAATCGATATTAACGAGCCCAGCGAGTCCGATTCCATTGCCATCCTCCAGGGGCTGAAAATCAAATACGAAGATTACCACCAGGTCCACTACAGTAACGAAGCGGTGGAAGGGGCGGTCCGGCTTTCCGCCCAGTACATCACCGAACGGCGGCTCCCGGACAAGGCCATCGACGTGATTGACGAGGCCGGGGCCTATGCCCGGATCGAGGCCTACCGCGCGGACAGCGGCCCGGATCACGGGGAGCCCGCCCTTCCGGATCAGGCGGCCACCGTACAGGAAGGGTCGGTGGAGATTATCGAAATCGGCCTGCCGCTGATCGAAACCGTGGTATCCCGGATCGCCCGGATACCGGAACGGGCGGTGGGGGAAAGCGAAAAAGACAAACTCCGGGATCTGGAAGAACGGCTCAAAACCCGGGTCTTCGGCCAGGACGACGCGGTGGGAGCGGTGGTCAAGGCGGTCAAACGGTCCCGGGCAGGGTTCCGGGCGGGAAACAAGCCGGTGGCCAATTTCCTTTTTGCCGGCCCCACGGGGGTGGGCAAGACCGAGCTGGCCCGGTGTCTGGCGGATATTCTGGGCGTCCCCATACACCGGTTCGACATGAGCGAATACCAGGAACAGATCGCCGTTACCCGGCTTATCGGCTCCGCCCCCGGTTACGTGGGCTACGACGAGGGGGGCCAACTGACCGACGCGGTCCGCAAACAGCCCCATTCGGTGGTGCTGCTGGACGAAATTGAAAAAGCCCATCCGGCGATCTACAACATCCTCCTCCAGATCATGGATTACGCTACCCTGACGGACAATCAAGGACGAAAGGCAGATTTCCGCAACGTTATTTTTATTATGACCAGCAATGCCGGGGCCCGGGACATCGGCAAGGGGCTCATCGGTTTTGGGGAACGGATCATGGACGAGTCCGCGGTGGACGGGGCGGTGGAAAAAATCTTCACCCCCGAATTCCGCAACCGGCTGGACGCGGTGGTCCGTTTCGGCCACCTGTCCCGGCAAATCATGGGTTCCATTGTCCGCAAGGAGTTGGAGGACTTCCGGCTGCAACTGGCGGAAAAGGGCGTGAGCCTGGACATAAGCGAGGCCTGCGTCAACCGGCTGGCGGAAGAGGGCTACAGCCGGGAATTCGGCGCCCGGAACGCGGGCCGCATCATTGAAGACAAGATAAAAAGTTTTTTTGTGGACGCGGTACTGTTCGGCGATTTAAGCTCCGGCGGCGCCGCCCGGATAGACTGGCGGGACGGCGAATACCGGATGGATATTCAGCATACCGGGCCCCTGGCCGGAGACGGGGCGGGTAAAGCCGCGGGCCGCGTCCGGGAGGCCCCCAGAATCACGCTGACCTGAGTGAAGAACCGCATGGGCGCAGGCCCGGATCCTGATTTTCCCTTCCTTACCGAATTTGACCGTTACGTTTTTCCCGGCCCCGAAAACTGCCAGGAGGATATTGTCGCCGTGGGCGGCAACCTTTCCCCCGGAATGCTGCTTTCCGCCTATGAGCAGGGGATCTTCCCCTGGTTCAATCCTGAGGACCCCGTCATCTGGCAGTCCCCGGATCCCCGGTTTGTCATCTTTCCCGAAAAACTCCATATCTCCCGGTCCATGCAGAAGATTCTGGGCCGGGGGGATTTTGAAATCGCCCTGGACCGGGACTTTGCCGGGGTCATCAGCGCCTGTTCCTCCATTGTCCGGCCCGGCCAGCGGGGCACCTGGATAACCGCCGACATTATCGCCGCCTATGTCCGCCTGCACCAGCTTGGCTACGCTCATTCGGCGGAAAGTTACCGGGACGGCAAACTGGCGGGAGGCTGTTACGGCATCCGGCTGGGACGGGTCTTTTTCGGGGAGTCCATGTTCACGAAACAGGCCAACGCCTCAAAAGCGGCCTTTCTCACCCTGGCGCGGATTCTGTTTCAGGACGGCATCGCCCTTATCGACTGCCAGGTTCACACCGGGCATCTGGAAAGCCTTGGCGGGGAAGAAATCAGCAGGAGCGACTACCTGGCAATACTACGGAACACCTTGGGAAGCCGGAACGACTCTGGCGACCGCCGGGGAAACTGGGGGAATATATACCGGGAGACTCCGGGGAACGGCCCCTCCGGCGGCTCTTCACATCTTTAGTTTTTCCAGCAGCATCTGCCGCAGTTTGCGGACCGCCTCGCTTTCCGGATCCAGGGCCAGGGAAGCTTCACAGTCCCCCAGAGCCCGGGGGTAATCTTCGATATGGTAATATGCCTGGCTGCGCCGGAACAGACAGAAGGACTGGTAGGGATTGATTTTCAGAGAAAGGGTGAAATCGTCAACGGCCTGCGGGTATTGCTTGAGTACCGAGTGTACGACGCCCCGGTAATAGGCGGCCTTGTAGGAGGATTCGTCCAGTTCCAGGGCCTGGGTAAAATCGTCAATGGCGTCCCGGTATTTGGACTGGGCAAAATTGGCCATACCCCGGTGCTTGAAGATCAGGGAGCTGACCGCATTGTCGGGCCGAAGCTCCAGAATACGGCTGTAAAAAGAAATGGCCTCGTTAAACTGGTTTTTATTGTGGGCGTAGAGGGCGCTCAACAGCAAATCGTCAATGGACTCACCCGGTACCAGCGCATCCTGCGGGGAGCTTTCCCGCTGCGCCGGTTTTTCCGGTGAAAAAATAAGGGCGTCGGTGGATTCTTCGATTTTTCGGAAAAATGTTTCCCGCCGCTTGCCCAGTTCCCCGTTCAATTGCCGCTGATAGGTGCGGATCTCTTGAAAAATGGTGTCCGCCAGGGAAAGGCTGGCGTTGACCGCCGCCAGTTTCCGCTTCATGGGGTCGTCAAAGGGGGTGAATTCGGCCTTGTAGACCAGTTCATGCTCAACTTCCGCCCAGGCGTTCTGGAGAATCGTGCGAATCTGAATCTCCGCCACTCCACCGTCTGTTTTCCCCCGGTTTTCCAGAATATCCGGGGGAATTTTAATTAACAGATGGGTTGACACATAGCCGAATTCCTTGAAGTTGTACTGGGAACCTTTCCGCTCCACCTCGACAACCTCAAAAGTCCGTTTGATTAATTCCTCCACCTCCGCCAGGTCTTCGATAAAGGGGCAGACAATCCTGACGCCGATAAGATCGGTAATTTTCGGCGGGGGGGAACCGGGGGCCGTCTCTTTGAGCAGCCGGATGTATTTCTTGAAATAACTGTCGAAATCCTTGGTCCGGCCCTTCACCGTCGGGTGGGAAGGGAGGATGGAGACAGTCTCCTCAATGCGGGCTTCCAAATCCTTGGCGGCCAGTTCCCGGGTTTCCGAATATTGTTCGTAAATTTGCCGGAGAACATTCTGATCCGGAAGCGAAATATCTTTCATGATTCGTTTTTTTGCCGGATTGTTAATTTTACGCTCCGAAAGATCAACAACCCCGGAACCCGCCTCGCGGGAGAGGCAAGCGGATACGGTATGTTGTTTCCATAAAATAGAGTTGTTTAAAAACTTCAGTTTTTAAACAACTTCCGCTTAAAAGCAGCAAAAATGCGGAGCATTTTGCGAGACTTGTGTCGGACTTTAGTCCGCGATAACCAACCGGGTTATTGAA
>JAISBS010000039.1 GCA_031266075.1 Treponema sp. | reverse complement strand
TTTGATTCGTAGCGAAGGGTACATACCCCGCCCTTTAGGGCGTTATAAAGGGTATGTACCCTGAGTCTAATACCTTATGAGAACAACATACCTCGTCCCTTTAGGGCGAGGTTGTTGATTGGTCTGCCTTCCGTATCCAACGTAGTCCTGGGGATTTTTGGCGCACGCAGGCATACAAAACCTCCAAAAACTTTTACTGAACATGGCAAATACAGAACCCGCCGTTCCCCACCTCCCCGTAAACAGGGCCTTACCCCTTCGGCGCACGGCCTGTCGTGGCGGAACTCCCCCGTCAATGACCTGCGGTCATTGGCCGCAGACAACACGGAAACCATAAGTGATTTCGCGACCGAAGGGGACGCCGCCGATGCTGGCGGCAACCGTACACATGGTATCAGTGACGCCGAAACTGCCCCCCCGGATCACACGGGTCGCGGCCATCAAGTCCCAACACCATTCCTGCACGTTCCCGCTCATATCATAGAGCCCCAGCTCATTGGCGGCCTTTTTGCCAACTTCATGGGTTTTATCGCTGGAATTACCAGAGTACCAGGCATAACCGTTTATGCTGTTGCTCCCGTCATGCCCCGCAAACGCTTTGCTATACCCCGTGGTATTGGGCTGGCTCGTCGTATCCGCCCCCATGGCCGCCCACATCCACTCCGCCTCCGTCGGCAAACGGTAGCCGTTTTTGCTGGTGTCCGTAACTACAGCGTTCCATGTAGTATTGTTACTTGTTGGTATGGCGCTGTCTTCCGGTGTGGCGCTGTAGACAAGACCTGCCCAATCGGTAATCCCGCTTACGCTGTACACCGGCTCTTTCCCGTCCAAAAGGCTCAGTTTGTTGCAGAAGGCTATTGCCTCATACCAGCTTACCTTTTCCACAGGCCGTTGGTTCTGGACCTCGCCGCTGTCCGCCCCGCTGATAAAATTACTCGGGTTGGCTCCCATCACCGCCTGGAACAGTTCCTGGGTTACTTCGGTCTCCCCCATCCAGTAGCCGTTCGTGATATCCGAATTATTTCCGGCAGTACCATTCCGCTGGAAGCTCCCGGCGGGCACATACCGGAAGGGAACACTCTTCCCGCTTATGGTACGGGTCATTTGAGCACCGGCGGGCGGGTTAATGGTAATGCTAAAGTCCTGGGTGTAGTTCGTTCCCACTGCCGTTCCGTTGACGATGGTTGCCGTAACAACCACGGTTCCCGCCGTGCTCGTTGACAGACTGTTCCCGCCGATACCGGCTCCGGTTGTACCCGCGTTATTCACCGACCAGGTTATAGTCTTGTTGGTGGCGTTTGCGGGCACTACCGTTCCGCTCAAAAGACTTACCCCCACCGTCCCGCTCGTGGCTACGCCGGTAATATCGGTTACCGCCACAAAAGCCGCGTTAATGGTAATGCTAAAGTTCTGGGTGTAGCCCGTTCCCACCGCCGTTCCGTTGGCGATGGTTGCCGTAACAACCACGGTTCCCGCCCCGCTTGTTGACAGAACGCCGCTATTGATCTCCGCCCCGGCGGCGGTCGTTTCGCCTTGATTCACAGACCATACAATAGTCTGGTTGGTGGCATTTGCGGGCGCTACCGTTCCGCTCAAGGCAAGGTTTGTTCCTGCCGTTCCACCGGTTGGCACGCCGGTAATATCGGTTACCGCCACGAAAACCTCAACCGGCTCCATGCGTATCCGCGCCTGGTTTATGCCCGCCCGCACCGTTACGGTGGCGGAACCCCTGCCGGCAAGAACGTCTCCGGGTTTATACGCTTCCGCGTATATATGCCATTCCCCCAGGGCCGCCTGTTCATTAAAGATTTTTCCCGGAGAAAGGGAAACGTTTTTTATTTGGCCCCCCGGCCCGGTCAATACCAGTTCGTAGCGCAGGGCGGCCTGTTCCTCAGGCGTGGGAACCGCGACCCGGCCGCCGTTTTCCCCAAAAGCGATAACCAGGTTCCCTCTTCCCACCGCCTTATCGGGCCCCAGAAAAAAATCGCAGCCGAATACCAGCAACGCCGCCGTCAAAACGGCAATCACCGTTATAATCCGTTTCATATAATCACCCCCATAAAAACGCCAGGCAATGCCCGAGGCATCGCGGCTTATGTTAAACCGGACAGCGGACTTGTTCCCTTTCCATTATGTTGGGCAAGGCTTCGGACGCCGTGCTTTAGTCCCTAATTTTTTATCAAGGCGTTGCCAGAAAAATGCTATCAACATGAAGAATAACGTTATTGCCGCAACCATAAGAATAACCCATGCGCCAAATCGATCGATGTCAAGAAATATATATGGATAATAAGAATGGTTACCCAAAGAATCGTATCTTACCATACGAGTCAAACCAAGTATCATAGCCTCTAATAAATATGCATAAGGAATAACCGCACATAGCAGCGGATCATATTTTTTGAGCTTTCCCCGTTCAGTGAACAATAGATAATCCATAAGCATGAGCAAAGGAGTAATGAGATGCACCGCAAGATTATCAAGAGCCAGAAGTCCACGCATACCCGCTCCCTGAACATAAACAGGAGCCAGAATAAACCAGAAGACTAACATGGTTACAAAAATCGCCAATGAAACAAACGCACTCAATCGGGGGAAAAAACCGTAAGGTTTTTCTAACATTAATACATGCTTTTCCTTGCCAATAATGCGAAGAATAGTTCGCGTCAGCAAAACACAAAAAAATACAGCTACCAGGATATTGCTTTGAACAGTGTACGCTAAAAGCGTAACAGGATTAAAAGCATTTTTGAATATGCCTGTAATCGCTATAATACCCCATACAGAAAAAACCAGGGAGAAAAGACGAAAAACGATCACAAAATATTTACTTTTTGACAACGGTGAAAAAACAGGCATACTATTAATCCTCCTCAACCGGACCGGCGGGCGGCCCCGGATTCCGCAACAGGTTCCCGGATCGTTTCACAGGGGCCCGGCAAGGCCCCTCCCTGGCCGCAGGCGCTTACAATCCCTTTGCCCGCCGGAGCCGGACACTTTCAATATCGTAGCTAAAAAGTTCCCGGAGATCGTTGAGCCCCAGGGCCATAAGAGCCATCCGGTCAATGCCGATACCCCAGGCCGCCACCGGCACATTCACCCCGAGGCTTGCGGTTACCTCGGGCCGGAAAATTCCCGAACCGCCCAGTTCAAACCAGCCCAGCACCGGGTGTTTAATGTGAACCTCTACCGAGGGTTCGGTAAAGGGGAAATAGCCGGGCACGTACTTTACCTCTTTGGCCCCCGCCACTTCCAGGGCGAACATCTCCAGGAATCCCAGGAGGGTGCGGAGGTTCACTTCCTCCCCCAGCACGATCCCTTCGGTCTGGTAAAAATCCGAAAGATGGGTGGCGTCCACCCGGTCGTAGCGGAAACAGCGGACAATACCAAAATATTTGCCGGGAATCTTCGCTTTGGGAAGCTGTTTGGCGGAAAGCGCCGTGCCCTGACTGCGGAGGATGAGCCGCCGGGTGAAGTCCCGGTCACAGGCGTAGTTCCAGCCCCGGCTGCCGGTCGCGCCGCCGTTTTCGTGGGCCGCCGCTACGTTGCCAAGCCAGGGTTCCTCAACGGCCATGGCCTTTGCGACCCCGCCGGGGCTCGACGGATCCGCGATATGGTATACGTCGTGAATGTCCCGGGCGGAATGGAACTGGGGCATAAACAGGGCGTCGGAATTCCAGAATTCCGTTTCCACCAGGGGGCCGTCGAATTCCTCAAACCCCAGGGATGCCAGCTTGTCCTTCACATCCTCAAGAAACTGGGCGTAGGGATTAGTCCGGCCCACCGCCAGCCGGGTGGGCGGGGTATTCACATTATAGGAACGGAAGGTTTTGCCCTTCCAGCTTCCGGTTTCCAGCATCTCCGGCGTGAGGGTTCCGATTTCATCCCCCGTTACCCCCGCGGCCTTGAGGACGGCGGCCAGGGCTTCCGCGTCCGTGGAGCCGCCTGCGTTTTGGGTAAAACCGAAAACCACTGTTTCCCGGTCGAATTCCCGAAAGGCCGCCCCGCCAGCGCCCCGCTTTTTGGCGATCCCTCCCATAATCCCCCGTTCCGCTTCGGAAAGATCGTCATAGGAAAGGGTTCCTCCTTCCGCGGCAGCAGCCTTGTCCAGAAGGCCCCGGAGCAGAGTCAGGTGATCCGCCGCGGGGCCTTTTACGGGCCGCCCGTTTTTCAACGCCTCCGGGAGCAGGGCCAGGCTCACCCGTTTTTCCCCGTCCATAGCCAGGGCCCCCAGTTTTGCAAGAGCCCCGAAAGCGCTCCCCGCGTCTTTGTTATCCAGCCCCAGGGTTTGGGCAATATCGGGAAGCCGCAAGCCCCCCTGAATCCGTACCAGTTCGATCATCCGCTCTTCCGGGGCGCCTTTTTCCTGCCATTCCCGGCCCAGCGGGGTCAGCTCAAAAAGCCACGCGGCCTCCCGGCGGATTTCCGTTACAAGACCCTTGGCCGCCAGCCATGAGAGCGCCTGGTTCCCGTTCCCCGGCTTAAAGCCCAGTTCCCGCTCCACCTTTTCGACCGTCAGTTCATCCCCCTTTTGGTAATGCAGGATGATCCTGATCTCCAGGGGGTGCAGGTTTTTCACCGTCGTTTGAATATCAATGCCCATGAATACTCCGTCTGGGGGAAATGTCCGAACCACCGTCAGCATAGCAATTTTTTGCGGGCTTTGAGAAGGGACCGCCCCGGTTGGATTTTTTTGAATTTTTTAATGAAGAAAACCGCTGAAAACCCAGCCGGGGTTTCCGGAGATTCTCTGAGGCATTTCGGGGCGGCCAGGGAGGAATGTTTTCAATACGGCAGGCTCAATAGGCCGCGAAGGGGGTGATTTCGGTTATTTCCACCCGGAAACGAGCGGCGGCGGCCCAGCGTCCGCCGTCCATAAAATACCGGGGAAAGACGGACAGGCAGATAAAGCCCGCAGCCTCTTTGGGCCGGTTCCGCTCGCTACCCCGGAGCATGGCCCGGATCGCCGCCCGGGCCGCGTCCTCAAGCCCCGCTTTGCGGATCGACATCCAGTCGTCCATCCGCCGGGGCTCTCCCAGGGGGCCGTAGCCCACGGCCTGGGCGTGGCGGATCGTCCCCGAGCGCCACATCCGCATTCGGTGCTGCTGGGCTTCGGTAAGGCGGTAATCGGTCCAGAGCCGGAGCCGCATATCCCGGACTTCCGCATCGGTGGCCCGGAGCCCCGGATCGCCAAAGGAGATAAGCCCCGCCGGAACAAGCTCCAGTTCTTCGGCGATGCTCCGGGCCTTTTCCCCAATGTCATAGCGAAAAGACCAGCCGTAGATCATGGCGGAATAAAACATAGCCGCCTCTTCCAGCGCCCGGCGGCGGACAGTGTCCGCTTCCAACGGGTATTCCGCATCAATAAAAGCGCCGTAGACCGGCTCCAGTTCAATGGAGACCTCCCCCCGCAAAACTTCCTGGGCGGCGAGGGGGACAAGGCCGAGAAATAACAGCGGCAGCGCGCGGCATATCCGGGGCATAGTTTATTATCGGACTTTTTGCGGGCCGGGCGCAGTCATGGAGAACGCGGGCTTTATCTTCGCCCGGTGAGCCGCCGCCAGGGGTTCACCCCGAAACGGAGGAGGAAATAGAGCCAGCTAAAACCGAAGCCCGCCAGATGGGTAAACCGGGCCACATTGCCGCCCCTGCCGGTCAGCATAAAAAAGACCTCCAGGGCGGTAAAGCCCAGAACCATCACCGGGGCGCGGAGCGGGAGAATTCCCCAGATATAGATGATCGAATCGGGAAAAAATACCGCATAGGCAAGCTGAACCGCAAAAATCGCCCCGGAGGCGCCCATGAGGGCAACCCGTTCATCGCCGGTGGCAGCATAAAACCCAAAAGAAAAAAGCCCCGCCAGCGCGCCGGTCAGCAGATAAAAAAGGAGAAATTCCCGGCTCCCCATCTGCCGTTCCACCTGAATCCCAAAGAGAAAAAGGGCGAACATATTAAAAAAGATATGGCTCACCCCGTCGTGCAAAAACATATAGGTAAGAAAGGTCCACACCCATCCTTCTTTTACCAGTTCGGGTATCATGGCCAGGAGGGGAACCAAAAAACCCCGGCCCAGAGACCGTTCAAAAAACCGATCCGCCAGAAACACGAGGATGTTCGCGCCGATGATCCAAAACACCACGCCGTCGTTGCGGTACGAAAAAGGCCGCCGCAGGAAGTTCATGGTTCAAGCATAGCGGGTTTCAGGGCCAAACACAACGGCCCCGGAGGGCGGCGTTTAGGGAAGCAGGCCCGCTTCGGCGAGGATACGGCGGCAGTTGTCGATGGTTTCGATCCGGGACAGACTGCCGCGAAGGGCCGCCCCGCCGGGTATGCCGGGACGATCCGGCCCCCCGGAGACAGCGGCGCAGAACTGCTTCCGCATTTCCAGGCAGGCCCGCCGTTCCCCCATGTCGGCGGCCATCAGTTCAAGCTGGCGGAAGGCCGCGGCGATCCGGGCGGCAGGAGTCGCGGCCTTCCAAACGCCGGTTTCCAGCAAGGAGCGGGTTTCGGTAAAAATAAACGGGTTCCCCATGGCCCCCCGGGCGAACATCACCGCGACGCAGCCCGTTTCCCGGAACATCCGCTCCGCGTCTTCCGGGCCGGAGAGGTCGCCGGAACCGGTAACGGGAACGGGCAGGAGGGAAACAAGATCCGCGATGCAGGCCCAGTCGCTCCGGCCTCCGTACCCCTGGGTCTTTGTCCGGGGGTGAAGGCTTATCATGGCCGCTCCGGCCTCCACGGCAATCCGGGCACATTCAGCATAATTAATGGAAGAATTGTCCCAGCCGGAGCGGATTTTGATCGTTACCGGAATGTCTCCCAAATGTTCACGGGAGGCCCTGACCGCCGCTTCCACCACCCGGCCCAAATTGGCAGGATCCCGCATCAGCGCCGAACCGGCCCCGGTTTTGGTTACCTTGGGCACAGGGCAGCCGCCGTTAATGTCCAGCGCGTCGGGCTTCCAGGGGGCCAGCAGGGCGGCGGCCTGGTATATCCGCTCCGGGACTGCGCCGAAAAGCTGGACGCCGTAAAACCGTTCCCCTCCCCCCCGGCGGAGCAGAACCGCCACCGGGTTATGGGGATCCTCCATACGTTCCGGGGGCTTGCGGATCAGGGATTCGGCGGAGACCAGTTCGGTAAAGCCCAGATTCGCCCCCGCCTCCGCGCAGAGGGACCGGAAGGCCCGCCCCGTATACCCCGCCACCGGAGCGAGCAGGAGGTTGCCGGGAAGGTTCAGGGAACCGATGGTCATTGAATGGTAAAAGGGCCGATGCGCGTCTTCCGCCGCAGGGCTTTCCGTTTTATGCGGCCCGGTAAATTTTTTTTCCGTCATTTCCGGAGGATATGTTATACCGGAACCTTTCGTGTTGTCATCCGGCGAAACAAGCTCCTGAAGGGGGGGCCGGTTTCCGTACTTTTTTTCACCGCGGACACTTTTATTTTGGCCCCCCCTGCGGCCGGGCCAAGGTCCCGGCCTACCCCCCTATGGGGTGCGCTTACTTTTTCGAGGGGGGCGCTGTGTTACCGGACTATAAAACAGGCTCAATATTTCGCCTGCCGTATTGGGCGCCCCCTGCGCTCCAGCCTTGCCCTCTGATCGTGGGGTTTTGCCGTAGGCAAAACTCCTTAAAGACTTGCAGAGGGCCTTCAGCCCGGAGCAAGTCTTCCACTACCCCCCCTATAGAGTACTTGTACTTTACCGGTATCCCAGAACAGCCCTTAACGGGCTGCTCTTGTCCGCCCCATTGTCATCCGGGCCCCGGTTCTGATATGATGGAGGGCCCCTTCAGTCAGGAACCATGCGAATGGATGCCGCCTAACCCCGCCAGGGCCGGAAGGAAGCAACGGTAAGCGGTTGTTTGTTGCGCCGTGGCCTCCCTGACTGCGGGGGTTTTTTTGTCTCCTTTTTCCGGGTATACTGAGGGTATGGCATACGAAGTTACCGCCATCAAACGGCGTCCAAAAAATTTTGATGAACTGGTGGGCCAGGAATTTGTGGTTTCCACCCTGAAAAATTCACTGGAAAGCCGGCAGATCGCCCACGCATACCTGTTTTCCGGGCCCCGGGGCTGCGGGAAAACCAGCGCCGCCCGGATCCTCGCCCGGTCGCTGAACTGCGAAAACGGGCCCACCGCAATCCCCTGCGGGGTCTGCGGGAACTGCGCTGCCATCAGCCTGGGGTCGAGCCTGGATGTCATCGAAATTGACGGAGCTTCCAACACCTCGGTCAACGATGTCCGGCAGATCAAGGACGAAGTGCTGTTCCCCCCCCAGTCCGGGGCCTACAAGGTGTATATCATCGACGAAGTTCACATGCTTTCCAACAGCGCCTTCAACGCCCTGCTGAAAACCATTGAGGAACCTCCCCCCCGGGTGGTCTTTATTTTCGCCACCACGGAACTCCACAAGGTTCCGGCCACTATCAAGAGCCGCTGCCAGCAGTTTGCCTTCCGGCTTATCTCCATCGAAACCATTCAGGGAATCCTGAAAAATGTCTGCGTGGAAATGAACATCCAGGCGGAGGATGAGGCCCTGTTCTGGATTGCCCGTGAATCTACCGGGAGCCTCCGGGACGCCTTTACGCTTTTTGACCAGGTGGTTTCCTTTTCGGCGGGCCATATTCGTACTGCCCTGATCCGGGAAAAGCTGGGCGTCCTGGGGCTGGAAAAGCTCAACGCCCTGGCGGAAGCCTGCGCGGTCAATGACTGCGCCGGGGCCCTGTCCCAGATCGACGAAATTCTCAATTCCGGGGTGGCCATCGAACAGTTCATCATCGATCTGACGGGTTATTACCGGAGCCTCCTGCTCCTGAAAAACGGGATCGTCCGGGAATCTCTTTTGGGCTTCAGCCCCCAGCGCTTTTCCGCCCTGGTTCTGGAGCGTCTGGACGCTGTCCGGCTGGAACAGGCCCTTTCCCTGCTGCTGGGCTGTTACCGGGATATTCGCTACTCCGTGTCCCCCCGGTTTGAACTGGAGGCGGCAGTTTCCAAACTGGCCTGGCTGACCCGCTGGGTTTCGCCGCCGGAGCTTTCCTCGGCCCTGGACGCGGCCCGGAATGTTTTGCGCGGCTCCCCGCAGGCCGGCGGCGGGCTGCGGACCAAGCCGCCGGAATTTCCGCCGGGGCCGCCAGCCAGTTCCGGCAGTTCCGGCCCCGGCGGGGAGACCGGCGCCCCGGCGGGCGATGCGTCCCATGGCGCGGCCTGTGCGGAGGGGCAGCCGGAGGGGCCGGAGGGGCCGCGGAAAACGCCGGACGCCGGGGTGGCCGACAGCCCCCTGCAATTCGGCGGGACCGGCTCCCTTTCCGAGGACTTTAACCGCCTTTTGGCGGCGAAAAAAAACCGGGCCCCGGCGGGACCGGCGGCGGATGCGGCCTGTACGGGCGGCGGGGAAAGGACGGCCCCCTATGATATGGATGAAGATGCGCCGGTCTGGAGCCGCTTCACCGGAACCGCGGCGGATCTACCGGGGCCGGGCGAGCCGGGGCCGGCGGGACCGGATCTGAGCCCCCAGGCACAGCGGGTACTCCGGGTATTTCCGGGAACCATCATCAAAACAGGCGGAGAGGAACCGTGAACATCAATCCCTTTGATATTTTAAAGAACGCCCAAAAAATGCAGGAGCAGATGGGGGTCTTTCAGGAGAAACTGGCAAACATCAGCGCCGCCGGCTCAGCGGGGGGCGGCATGGTGGAGATCGATCTAAACGGCAAGATGGAAACCCTGGCGGTACGGATCAGTCCTGAAATCATGGATGACCGGGAAATGCTGCAAGACCTGGTGATGGCCGCATTTAACGCCGCGGTGGAAAAAGTGCGGGAAGAAATACAGCGGGAATTGGGGGCCATGGCGGGGGGCCTGGGAATTTCCGGCCTGCCGGGCGCCGGTTTTCCGGGTCAGTTATGAGCGGAACCGTGAATTTCCGGGGATATGCCCTCCGGGAGCTTAACGCCCTTGACCGGCTGGTGGGGCTCCTTTCCCGGCTGCCGGGAGTTGGGAAAAAAAGCGCCGGCCGTATGGCCTATCACATTCTGGACGGAGACCCCAGTTACGCCCGGCTGCTGGCGGAAGAACTGGCGGGGCTGCACCAGGCCATCAGGCGCTGCGGCGTTTGCGGCAGCTTTACCGAAACCGACCCCTGCCCCATCTGTTCCGACTCCAGCCGGGATCGATCATTGATCTGCGTGGTGGAGCGGGCCCAGGATGTGCGGGTCATTGAGGAGTCCGGCGAATTCCGGGGCCTCTTTCATGTTCTGGGCGGGCTTATTGCTCCGCTGGAAGGGATCGGCCCCGGCGACCTGAGCATCGGCCAGCTTCTGAACCGCCTGCGGGAAGGGAAAGTCCGGGAACTGATCCTTGCGGTAAACCCGACCGTAGAAGGAGACACCACCGCCCTCTACCTGCAAAAACTGCTCAAGGATTTTGATGTTGAAGTTACCCGCCTTGCCTCGGGCCTGCCTGTGGGGGGTGATCTGGAATACGCCGACCGGCTTACGCTCTCCCGGAGTTTCCGGGGCCGGGTTAAATTATAGCGCCGGTTTTTTCAGGAGTAAAAAAAATGAAAGAAATTCAAACAACGGCGGCGCCTGCCGCCATCGGGCCCTATTCCCAGGGCTTTGTATCGGGGAATCTGGTGTTTACTTCGGGCCAAATTCCCCTGCGGCCCGGAACGGGGGAAGTGGCGGGAAAAACCATTGCGGAGCAAACCGAACAGGTTATCAAAAATCTTTCGGCGGTGCTGGAGGCTGGGGGTTCGTCCCTGTTACGGGTGATAAAAACCACCTGCTTTCTGGCGGACATGAACGATTTCGCCGCCTTTAACGAGGTCTATGCAAAATATTTTACCGGGAAACCCGCCCGCTCCACTGTAGCGGTCCGCGAACTGCCCAAAAACGCGCTGGTGGAGATTGAAGCAGTGGCGGAAACAGATCGCCAGGGCAGTGTATGATGGATACACAAACATTGTGGCCGTACATCGACCATACCCTGTTAAAACCGACCGCCTCCTGGACGGAGGTTCAGACGCTCTGCGCCGAGGCGCTGGAAAAAAAGGCCGCCTCGGTTTGTATCCCCCCTTCCTTTGTGGCCCGGATCCAAAAGACCTTTGGCGATCTTAATATCTGCACGGTGATCGGATTTCCCCTGGGCTACCATACCACCCGGATAAAGGTTGAAGAGGCCCGGGCCGCCATGGAAGACGGAGCCGGAGAACTGGACATGATGATCAACCTGGGGGAAGTGAAGGCGGGAAATTTTGAGGCCCTGACCGGGGAGATCGCCGCACTGCGGGAAATTTCGGCGGGCCGCGTGCTGAAAGTTATCGTGGAAACCTGTTATTTAACGGAGGCGGAAAAGATCAAACTCTGCGGCTGCGTAAGCCGGGCCGGGGCAGACTATATCAAAACATCCACCGGTTTCGGCAGCGCCGGAGCCACTGTTGCCGACGTAAAACTTTTTGCCCGGCATATCGGGCCGGGCGTAAAAATAAAAGCCTCCGGGGGCGTGTCAACACGGGAGGAACTCCTGGCCCTTATTGAGGCCGGAGCCAGCCGGATCGGCACCAGCCGGGGCATGACGATTCTGGGCTGAGTTCCTGACAACCGGGCCGCCGGATTTTACGCTACCCGGTTCCCCCGGACATACTTGGCGGTAATGTGCCGCTCATCCGAAAGATACACGATCCGTTCCAGGCGGTCCCGAAGGGGCGGCTGCTCCGGGCCGGCAATGCCCGCATCGTTCACAACCACTGCGTCAAAATCGAAGCCGGGTTCAAAGGAGCCGGCGGGGCCGAAAAAATTTCCCCCCGCCTGGCCGAAAAAAGCGCCGCCGCCGGCGGTGGCCAGATAAAACGCTTCCTCCAGGGTCAGGGCTTTTTCATGCTCATTCACCAGGGCCCGCCGGAGTTTGGAAACCTGAATGGCGTCGGTCATGGCCCGGAAAATCGAAGCGTGGGCCCCTCCGGCCACGTCGCTCCCCAGACCCAGGGGAACCCCTGCTTCCAGAAGCCGCCGCACCGGGGCAATCCCGGAGGAGAGGTTCATGTTGGACTGGGGACAGTGGGCGGCAAAAACTCCCCGCTGCGCCAGGGCCTCTATTTCATCATCCCCGGGCCAGACGCAGTGGGCCATGATCGTGGGGACATCCCCGCCGAACAGATCCCGCCGGGCATAGGCATCGCCGTAGTTTTTGCTCTCCGGACACAGCTCCCTGACCCAGGCGATTTCTTTTTTGTTTTCCGAAAGGTGGGACTGGAGGGGAAGCTTCTGTTCCTTTTGTATTTCCGCCAGACCCCGGAAAAGTTCATCGGTGCAGGACGGGATAAACCGGGGAGTCAGTATGGGCCGGGTGTTCCGGTATGCGCCGCAGCGCTCCAGCCATTCCCCGGTTGCCGCCAGGGAAGCCGCCGCATCGTTTTCCCGCAGGCTTTCGGGGCAGTTCCGGTCCATGTTGACCTTGCCGGTAAAACTCACCAGCCCCGATTCCTCCAGCAGGTCCATCAGGAGAAGCGTGGCCGGCGTATGAACCGTGGCGAAAAAACAGAACCGGGTGTTGGGCCCTTTTTTTAAATCCTCAACCAGCAGGGTATAGGCCCGCCGGGCGTATTCAAGATTCCGGTAACGGGCCTCCTCGGGAAAAGTCCGGTTCTCCAGCCATTCCAGCAGTTCCAGATCCATCCCCAGGGCCCGGAAACCGTACTGGGGGGCGTGGGTGTGAAGGTCCGTCAGGCCGGGGATGATCAATTTTCCCCGGTAGTCAATTCGGGGGAGGGAGGCGTATTCATCAGGCAGCCGGGGAAAGGCCCCGGCGGACTTTCCGTTCAGGCAGACGAGGAAGCCCCCTTCCAGGGTTTTGAGGGCCCTCTGGGTTTCACAAAAACAAATGTCCCCGGTCAGGATAAAATCCGAATGTTCCATATTATTATTATGGTGATTCCCGCGCCTCCGTGCAATTGGACTTGTTCAATAACCCGGTTGGTTATCGCATTAAGGAAGCTGTCCGAACAAGTTTTTCAAACTTTTCGGACAGCGCCAGGTTTTCGTATCCTCACGCCAGGGTAAGATTTAACGTAAGGCAATGCGCCCTGTTGATTCCCCCCGGTTTTTACCGTTACAATATCCCAATGAGGCTGTTCCAAAACTTCAGTTTCTGAACAACCCTAACATCCCAATTTCTATTCATTTCAAGGGGGAAAACATGAAAAGAATTCTGGCTTTCACCGTGGGCCTTGCGCTGGCCCTTTCCGTTCTCGCGGGCTGCGGCAAAAGTTCCGGCCCCTCCGCCAAACCTTCAAAGGACAACATCAAGGTTGGTTTTGTCTACATCGGCAGCATCAACGATGAAGGCTACACCCAGGCCCATGACAAGGGCCGGCTGGCTATCGAGGCCCTGGGGGTAGAATGTATCTATGTGGAAAACGTACCGGAAAACGCGGACTGTGAAAAGACGATCCGGGATTTAATCGACCAGGGCTGTAACGTGATCTACACCAACAGCTTCGGCTTTATGGACTGGACGATTAAGGCGGCGGCGGATTTCCCCAATGTGTATTTCGGCCACTGTTCCGGGTACCAGCGGGCGGAAAATGTATCCACCTTTTTTGGCAAGATCTACCAGGCCCGCTACCTTGCGGGGATCGCCGCGGGCTATAAAACCAAAGCGAACAAGATCGGTTATGTGGCGGCTTTCCCGATCCCCGAGGTTATCCGGGGGATCAACGCCTTTACCCTGGGAGTCCAGTCGGTAAACCCCAGCGCCACCGTAGAGGTAATCTGGACCAGCACATGGTACGATCCGGCAGTGGAAAAGCAGGGAGCCATAGAACTCCTCAACAAGGGCTGCGACCTGATCGCCCAGCACCAGGACACCGCCGCCCCCCAGATCGCCGCCCAGGAACGGGGCGCCTTTGCGGTGGGCTACAACGTGTCCACCCCGGACGCCGCGCCCGGCGCCTACCTTACCGCTCCGCTTTTTCACTGGGAGGTCTTTTATGTGGATGACGTGCAGAGCGTCCTGGCCGGAACCTGGAAATCCCGGGCCTACTGGGAAGGGTTCAGCAACGGCACCGTTACCCTGGACGCTCTGACGGCCAACAACGATCCCCGTTCCGCGCCGGCCATTTCCGCGGCGGAAGCGAAGATAAAAGACGGAACCCTGGAACCCTTTAGCGGCCCCCTCTATGATCAGGACGGTACAGTGAGAATTCCCGGGGGAACCAAAATGACCGACGATGAAATCTGGAACATGGGCTGGTTTGTAAAAGGCGTCATCGGAACCATCCAGAGTTAAGCGTACCAGGGAGTTATGTCCTACGTTGAGATGTCCCGTATTTCAAAGCGGTTTGCCGCCGTACTGGCCAACGACAACGTGAGCCTGTCGGTGAACCGCGGCGAAATACTGGCCCTCCTGGGGGAGAACGGATCGGGGAAAAGCACCCTGATGAATATGCTTGCCGGGGTCTACATCCCCGATTCGGGCTCCATCTCCATCAACGGAAAACCCTGTTCCTTCCGCTCCCCCCAGGACGCCATCGCCGCCAAAGTGGGCATGGTACATCAGCACTTCAAACTGATCCCCGTGATGAGCGCCTGGGAAAATATCAGCCTGGGGGAAAAGGGGAACGGAAAGGGCCGCCGGCTTTCAAATCCCTTTATCGAAAAAAAACGGATCAACAAAAAAATAACGGACATCGAACAGCAGTTCGGCCTTTTCACGGTTCACGAAAAAAAAATTTACGATATGTCGGTTTCCGAACAGCAGGCCGTGGAAATTTTAAAAATGCTGTACCGGGGGGCTGAAATTCTGATCCTCGACGAACCCACCGCCGTATTGACCCCCCAGGAGATCGTTTCCCTTTTTGCCATGCTGAGAAACATGAAGGAAGCGGGGAACGTGATTATCATCATCACCCACAAACTGAACGAAGTGCTGGAGATCAGCGACCGGGTTACGGTGCTGCGGAAGGGGAAGGCGGTGAGCACGGTGCGGACCGCGGAGACCTCGGCCCGGGAATTGACCGAGCTCATGGTGGGGGCCAGCGTGTCCCTGAAGATTCACCGGGAAGAACCGGTCCCCCGGACAAGGCCCCTGATGGAAGTTCGTTCCCTCTCCTGCCGCCGGGCCGACGGCGTGGCGGCGCTGAGCGATATGTCCTTTGACCTGTACGGCGGGGAGATCCTCGGCGTGGCGGGAATAGCCGGGAGCGGCCAGCGGGAACTCTGCGAAATTATCGCCGGGCTCCGCCATGCCGAAGGCGGTTCAGTTTTTTTTCAGGGCAAAGACATTCTGGGCCTCTCCCCCCGGGCCGTCAGAAGCCGGGGCGTGTCCATGAGCTTTGTCCCCGAAGACCGGCTGGGCATGGGGCTCGTGGCGGGGATGAGCATTACCGACAACATCCTCCTCCGGTCCTACGAAAAAACGCCGGGAATCTTCGCGGATCGTCAGGGGGGCCGCGCGCTGGCGGAACAGATCGTCCGCCGCTATGACATTTCCACCCCCTCGGTGTCCCATCCGGTGCGGAAACTTTCGGGGGGAAATATTCAGAAAGTCCTTTTGGGCCGGGAGATAGACCTGGAACCCCGGGTGTTGATCACCGCCTATCCCGTCCGGGGCCTGGACATCGGCGCGTCCTACAGCGTCTACGATATGCTGAACGAACAGAAAAAAAGGGGAGTCGCCGTACTGTATATTGGTGAAGACCTGGACGTGCTGCGGGAACTCTGCGACCGGATTATGGTGATCCACTCAGGCGCGGTCATGGGCTTTGTAGACCCCCGTTTATCCACCAAGGAAGACCTGGGGTTTTTGATGCTGGGGCACAAGGCGGGGAAACCATGATACGGATCGCCGCGGGGCCTGAACTTTCCGGCCCCAGGGAAAAGCTCCAGCGGGCCGCGGCGGCTCTGGCCGCTCTGGGAGCCTCGGCGCTTTTCATTTTTTTTATTGGCTACAACCCCCTGGAGATCTTCGCCAAGGTTTTCGACGGCTCCCTGGGCAGCGCTTACCGTTTCCGGGAAACGGTGAACAAGGCTATTCCCCTGTGCATCCTTTCGCTGGGAACCGCCGCGGCCTTCAGGATGAAATTCTGGAACATCGGTCAGGAAGGCCAGTTTTACCTGGGAGCCTACGGCGCTTCCCTTGTTGCCTTTTCCTTTCCCGCCCTGCCGTCCCCGCTCCTGCTTCCCCTTATGTTCCTTGCCGGCTTTGTGTTCGGCGGCCTCTGGGCCCTGATCCCCGCGCTGCTCAAGGCCCGTTTTTCCACCAGCGAAACCCTGGTAACCCTGATGCTGAATTATGTGGCCGCAAAATGGATCTCCTATCTCCAGTACGGCCCCTGGAAAGACCCTCTGGCTATGGGCTTTCCCAAGATCGCCCCTTTCAGCACAAACGCCGTGCCGCCAAACCTCTTCGGCGTCCACATTGGCTGGATCATCGCGCTGTGCCTGGCGGCCCTGATGTACCTGCTCCTCAAACGGACCAAGCTGGGCTACGAAATCGACGTACTCGGTGAAAGCGAGGCCACCGCCCGTTACGCGGGAATCCCCGTGTTCCGGGTCATGGTGATCGCTATCCTGATCTCAGGCGGTCTCTGCGGCGCGGCGGGGATGCTCCAGGCATCGGCGGTGGAACGCTCCCTTTCGGATCAGCTTTCCGGGGGCCTGGGCTTTACCTCGGTGATCACCGCCTGGCTTGCCCGCCTGAGCCCGCCGGCTATTGTCGTGGTGTCCTTTTTGTTTTCCATGCTGATCCAGGGGGGCAATTTTCTTCAGAGCAGCCTGCAGATCCCCGCGTCCATCTCCCTGGTTCTCCAGGGGATCATCATCTTTTTTGTCCTGGGCTCGGAATTTTTTATCCGCTATCGTTTTGTCCTGACCCGGCGGACCAGCGCGGCGGGGAATAAACCATGACCGCCTTCCTGAGTTCCCTTACCCTGTTTCTGGCCACCGCGGTACAGATGGGAACCCATATCCTCTTCGCCGTCCTCGGCGGCATCATGTGTGAAAAAATCGGCAACATGAATCTCGGCATCGAGGGGATGATGCTTCTGGGCGCGGCGGTGGGGTTCTCCGCGGCCCTTTCCACCGCCAATCCCCTGGCCGCCGTGGCCGCCGCCGGAATTGCCGGGGCCGCCGGGGCCCTCATCTACGGGATCATTACCGTGAGTCTCCGGGGCAACCAGGTGGTTACGGGCCTGATCCTCACGATCTTCGGCGCCGGGGTCTCCGGCTTTCTGGGCAAAGGTCTTTCCGGTAAAGCCCTTCCCGAAGCCGTGTCTGCCGCCTTCGCGCCGGTTTCGGTTCCCCTGCTCCACCATATCCCCGTTCTGGGCCGGATCTTTTTTATCCAGAGCCCCTACGTGCTGGCGGGGATGATCCTCGCGCTGATCCTCTACGTCTATTTTAAGTATACCCGCGCCGGCCTTAATGCCCGGGCGGTGGGGGAAAACCCCGCCGTGGCCGATGCTTCCGGCATCCCCGTAAACCTCTACAAATACATCCACATCGTACTGGGCGGTTTTTTCTGCGGACTGGGCGGCGCGTACCTTTCGCTGGTCTTTGTCCCCCGGTGGCAGGAGAACATCACCGCCGGCGCGGGCTGGATCGCCGTGGCGCTGATCATCTTTAGCACCTGGAACCCCCTGCGGGCGATTTTCGCCGCCTACCTCTTCGGCGCCCTTAAAGGCGTGGGCTTTAAATTCCAGAACATCGACCTGAGCGTTTTCGGCAAGAAAATCGTCTTTTCCCCCCAACTTCTGGATATGCTCCCCTATTTCGCCACCATCCTGGTTTTAATATTCATCACCCGCCGGAAGAAGAAGGAGTACCAGGCCCCCGCGGGATTGGGAACGGCGTATTTTAGGGAGGAACGATGAATGGACTTGTTCAATAACCTGGTTGTGAATTTTCAGCGGCTCCCGGTAGTTTTTTGTGGGTGGTTTGTATTAAAATTATGCCATAATCGACCGGGGTATCAAACAGCTTAAGGGAACCTCTGAAACCTTTCGTTTTCAGAAATTTTCATACCCTGATTTTTTTAAATTATACCGGGAGGAGAGGATAACATGAAAGACCTATTGTTGTGTGTGAAAGAATCCATAGGCCGGGGAGAAGACCTGGTGCTGGCGGTTATTGTGTCCGCTACGGGCTCGACTCCCAGAGGACCGGGGGCCATGATGCTTATCGGCGGCGTGGGCCGGATATGGGGAACCCTCGGCGGATCGGCGCCGGAGCAGCTTGCCGTTAAGGAAGGGAAAAAACTTCTTGCGGAAAAACATTCGGCCCTGCGGAACTATCCGCTCCATCCCGGCGAGAGCGCCGGTATTGGCGCAAACTGCGAAGGGGAAATTTCAGTTTTCTTCCTGTACCTGAATTCGGCGGAGGACCGGATCTCCGGTATCATGGAGGCGGGGATTGCGAGTTTTTCCGCCATGGAACCCTGCTGGCTGGTCTTTTCCCTGGAGGAAAAAAATCCTTCCCTGGGGATTCTGGGAGAAGAGGGAATCATCGTCTGGCTGGGAGAAGAGCCTGAGGATTCTTCCGGTCTTATTATGCCCCGGCCAGGGCAGGATACCCAGGGGAAAAAAACCTGGTTTTCCCAGGCCCTGGTTCCCGACGGCTTTGTCTACATCTTCGGAGGCGGCCATGTGGCCCAGGAACTGGCGCCCCTGCTCTGCCATCTGGATTTCCGCTGCGTGGTTTTTGACGACCGGGAAGAATTCACCCGGCCCGATCTGTTTCCCGAAGACTGCCATGTCATTCGGGGGAACTTTGAAAACATCGACGCATCCCTGAGTCTGACCGAAAAGGATTATGTGGTGGTGGTAACCAGGGGACACGCCTTTGACTTTCAGGTTGAGGCTTTTGCCCTCCGCAGCAAGGCCGCCTACATCGGCGTCATCGGCAGCGACACCAAACACGGCTTTGTCCGAAACCGGCTGGAAGAAGCGGGCTTTGGCCAGGCGGAACTTGACGCGCCGAGGATTCATGCGCCCATCGGCATCAACATCCAGAGCAAAACCCCCGCGGAAGCGGCGGTAAGCATCGCCGGGGAACTGATCCTCATCCGGTCGGAGTCTGCCAAAAACCGGGATTAAATTGGCGCGATAAAGCAGCCGCAGGCTGTTGTTAGATGCGGTAGCACACGTCCGGCACACAGCAAATGCGGCGCATAAACAACGGTAGAGGCTGTCCGAAAAATTTGAAAAACTTGTTCGGACAGCTTCCTTAATGCGCCGGCGCACAAACAACGGTATGCGACATGCCGCCTAAAATTTATTTTAAATAAAAAATTGTTGACAAAATTTAAATATAATATTATAAAAATGTAGAAAAAATTGAAAACTATCAAGGATGGATTTTATGAGCATAGAATGGTTCATTGGTGCATTTGAAAATAAAGAAGAACAAAATATACCTATGGAAAATATAATGAACATATTTTCTGAATATACATTTGAAATAAATTATGATTTTAATTGTATTGATATAAGATTATCAGATGAAATTGTTTATATTTATTTAAAAATTTCTGAAAAAGAAATTTCTCATTTAGCGATTTCAAGACCAAGTGGAAATATGGAATTGAAAAAATATTATATAAAATAATGCAATTAGGTAATTTTATTTTTATATGCTCCTGGAGGTATTTATCCAATAATATTAAATGAAGAACCGCAGGGCAAGCCCTGCGGTATCTTTAACCTTCAAGCTTTATTCTGATAAGGAAACGGCTCAAGTTGTTTCCCTTCATGTATTTTTTGGTATTCCTCCGGTTTTCGTCCTTGGTTCTTGACATAGCGTTGTATCACCTGTTCATCCCCGTGTTCCCCTATGCTCCCCACATAATACCCCCTTTTCTGTTTGACGTTGGGGAGGGTTATAGCGGGGTAATTCCGCAGTTCCTCAATGTTCCTTACGATATAGGCTCGGCGGTGGTGAGAACTAAAACCGGTTAATCACTCTGAACACGTTTGATAAATACAGAGGGCGTTATGGAACGGATCTTTTTATACAGGCGAGAAAAATAGGAGACATCACGATAACCGATTTTTAATGCCGCTTCTTCAATAGAGACGAGAGGATCGGTGGTTACGATGGCTTCAAATTGTTCAATTTTTTTGAGTATGCAAAGACGCTTGAAGCTCATGTGCAGTTTTTTATTAAGAGCATTTAGTATCGTGGATTGGCTGTAGCCTAA
>JAISBS010000022.1 GCA_031266075.1 Treponema sp. | reverse complement strand
TCCTGCTTTAATTCACCTTCGGTGAAGATGTTTTTTATATGCCGTGATATGGTTGAATTGTCCCTTTGAAATAAATCAGCCATTTGGTCGAGGGATAACCATACGGTGTCTCTTTCCATCATAACATCAACCGGTAGTTTGCGGTATCATTTCGCTGTTTTCACGGGCGGGCGATTAGGTGTTCGCCGGAAACAGTGTCCCGCAGTTCCCGGGAACGCGCGTAAAACCTGTTCAGTCTCGTTGCCGGCGCTATGCGGGTGCGGGTATGGGACAGGGTCAGGGCGAAGGGTTCAAGGTACACCAGCCGGCCTCCGCAAAAACCCAGCCGGACAAAGAGTCCTTCTTCCCCCCCGCCGGTATTTTCCATTCCGCCAAAAACATAATTCCCCAGCGACCAAAACACCGGCTTCCCCAAAACCCACTCAAAGCCCTGAACCACATGGGGGTGAGACCCAATAACCAGATCCGCTCCGTTTTGAATCAGGTCCGTGTAAAACTCCCGGGTAAAGGCATCGGGCCGTCCGGCCCATTCGATGCCGCCGTGGAACAGTACAACGTCAATAATCCCCGGCGAATCTCCGGTTTCATTGTCCGGGGTAAAATGGATTTTCAGGTTTTCCCCGCCGCCCAGCCGGGCGTGGAGAAGCCCCGCCTTTTCCGCCCGGGCGGCCACCGTCAGGCCGTCCCAGCCGTTTTTTTCCCGGAAAAAAGAGGCAATGCCAAAGACCCTGGCCGTCTGCCCTCCCTTTTGAAAAAGAAAGGGCCGGGCGGCGTTTTCGTTATTCAGGCCCGCCCCCAGTACCGCGATACCCGCCGCCGCCAGACAGGAAAGGCTGTCCTGAAAGGCCTCCTCACCGTAATCAAAGGCATGGTTGTTTGCCAGAAGAACCCCGTCAATGCCCGCGTCCCTGAGGGCCGGGGCGACCCGGGGATCAAAACGGAAATTAAAAGATTTTTTTACCTTGGCGCCCCGGCTGCTTACCGCTCCTTCCAGGTTTACCAGCGCCAGATCCGCCTGGGCCAGCAGTTCCGCCGTCGCCCCGAAAATTCCCGCCGGCCCCTCGGCAAAGAGAATGTCCGCCGCCCCCCGGTCCAGCATCAGATCGCCTCCGGCGGCGATCCAGAGGATCTCCGGGGGGCCCTGCGCCAGCGGTTTTTCCGCGGCCCTCAGCGCTTCTTCCAGGGCCTGGATTTTGGGAAGCGCGTTGGTATAGGCTTTTTCAATTTTTTGCGCCCGTAATTTTTCCCCGAAAGCCCCCGGAAGAAAATCCCCGCCCGAAGGCTTCCGGGTCGTGATACGGATCCCCGCCGCCCGTACCAGGGGGTAATCCGCTTGATCCGCGGTTTTACCCCCCACCGCCAGCGCCACAAAAGGCGGCGCCATACCGGCCAGGGGCACAAGCGTTTCCCGGCCCGCAAGACAGTCCGCCAGCTCCGCGTTTGTCCGCCCGGCCAGGGCGTCTTCCCGGGGTACATACCAGTCCCGGGAAAGCAAAATGTCCCCGAACCCCTTTTCAAATTCCCAGGAAGAAAAAAACTCAATCCGCGTCTCCGGCTGTACCCGGCCCCACCGTTTTGCCCCGCCTCCGCTCCCGCCGGATTCCGCCTGTCCGCCGGGAGTTCCGGGGGAAAGATAAAACCCCAGAGATTCAAGAAAACCGCCTTCTGTGAGAAGGGATGTCAAAAAATCCTGTTCCCGGACAAATTCACAACCGCCATTCGGGGGGCGCAACTCAAGCCGGGGCGCGGCATAACAGGAACAAAAAAGGGCCGCGTACAAAAGAGCGGGCGCAAACCGGGTTTCCATGGCTTGATCTTACCACAAACCGCCCCAAAACACAGCGCCCGGCTCGCAGCCTTGCTCCTGGGAAAACAGGCATGGTTCGCTTTTTCCGGGCGCTTGTTTCAAAATCAACCGGGTTTTGGAAGAACCTCTCTTGAAAAATATTTATTTTTTCGTTAAAACATGGTGAAATGGGCCTGTTTCAAAACCAGTTGGCGCGGACCTCGGTTCGTTGAAACGGGCTCCCGGAAAAAACGGGTATCCGGCCTCTTTTTCCAGACAACGGGGACGTATTGTTTGACGACAAATCTGCCTTTTTATGCCGGCGGCCTTCATTTTTCATGCGTCCGGTGTTCGTCGTGCTGCCGGCATGAGAGCGGGTATGTATTTCTTTCAAAAAAGGATGTGGGCCGTCTGGCGGTGGAGTGTCAAATGAGGTATACTGACTTTGTGGAAACTTGGTGCCGCTGGGTCCCCGCGGGCGGCGGGGTGGAACGGCTTTCATTAAAAGAAAAATCCAACTTTGACTGCGTTTTCTGGAAAGACGGCTGCTCGGTGTATGCCGCCCGGCCCCTGCAATGCCGGACTTTTCCCTTTTGGTCCTCGATCCTCGTTTCCTCCGGTTCCTGGAAAATCGCCCGGAGCGGCTGTCCCGGCATGGGCCGGGGCCGTTTATTCAGCCCGGAGGAGATCGAATCCCTTGTGCGGGCCCGGAAGGCGGAACCGGTCCTTGAACGTCAAAACCGGGGGACCGGCGGCCTATGATGAAGATCCATTTCTGGGGCGTCCGGGGCTCCCTGCCGGCGCCGCAGATGCCGTCCCAGATAAAAAGCAAAATCTCCGCCATTCTGGAACGGCTGACGCCGGAAGACATTGCGAGCCCCGAAAACCGGGAACGCTTTCTGGCGGGGCTGCCGCCCTGGCTTTTCGGCACCGTGGGGGGCAATACCCCCTGTCTTTCCGTGGAACTGAACAATTCCAAAGATCTGATGATCTTTGACTGCGGATCGGGGCTCCGGGAACTGGGCTTTACCCAGGGCCGGGGAAAGACAAAAATTTCCCGGTACCATATCTTTTTTTCCCATTTTCACTGGGATCACATCAACGGGCTGCCCTTTTTCAACCCCGCCTATGATCCCTCGGTGAGCATCGATTTTTATTCCCCCCAAAAAAACCTGGAAGCCTCCCTCCAGGGCCAGATGACCGCGCCCTATTTTCCGGTTCACATGGAATCCATGGGCTGCAAAAAAAAGTTTCATCTGATCACCGGGCCGGTAAAACTACACAACGTCCTGGTGAGCAGCAAAAAAATGAACCATCCGGGGGATTCCTACTCCTATCTGGTGAATGACGGAACGCACCGGTTCATTTACGCCACGGACACGGAATTATCCGCCGCGGATTTTATGAAGACCGAAGAAAACACCGCGTTTTTCCAGAACGCCGATTTGATTGTGGTAGATTGTCAATATACCCTGGGCGAGGCCATCGAAAAGTACAACTGGGGGCACAGCGCTTTCAGCATGGCGGTGGATTTCGCCGCAAACTGGGGAATAAAACACATGGTGCTTTTTCACCATGATCCGGCTTACAACGACCGGAAACTGTTTAACATCCTCCAGTCCGCCCGCTGGTATACCGAACGGATGAATATCAAGGGAATTGAATTATCCCTTGCCATGGAAGGCATGGAGATTATACTTTAATCCCGATGGTATTTCATTGACCAATGGTATTTTAAGGAAGACGATGGCCCAAAACGCCCGGAAAATACTCACCACCCTCCGCCGTCTGATTGGCGCAATCCTGTTTTTTTCCGTCCTCTTTCTCGGTGTCCTCATATACTTCGACACTCCCCCCGGCGGTTCCATCCGGGCCGGCGAGGGGCTGCGGATCGAAACGGACGGCGCGGTGTACCTGGAAGTCCGCCGGGGGGAGAGCGCCGGGTCGGTGGGGCGGCGGCTGGAAGAAGCGGGGCTTATCCGCCACCGGTATTTTTGGCAGTTCCTTTCCCGGATCGACAGCCGGTTCATCAAAACCGGAACCTACCGGCTGGAACCGCCGGTGAGCCAGATCAGCCTGCACGGCACCCTGGTTTCGGGGCGGCAGCTGCTCCAGCGGGTTACTATTCCCGAAGGGATCACCCTGAAAAAAATGGCCCGGCTTTTTGAGGACGCCGGGGTCTGCGGAGCGGATGCCTTTCTCGCCGCCGCCGCGGATCAGGAGATCCGGGACCGCTACCGCATACCGGGAAAAACCATGGAAGGCTACCTGTTTCCTGACACCTATCTTTTCCCCCTGGATTTTCCCCCCGGACGGACGGTTCAAACCATGGCGGACGCTTTTTTTGACCGCCTGGACCAAATCGATGAAAATTACCGCACCCTGAGCCCCGGGGAACTGGACCGCCGGGTGATCATCGCTTCCATTGTGGAACGGGAGTACCGGGTGGACGAAGAGGCGGCCCTGATGGCGGGGGTCTTTTACAACCGCCTGCGGATCGGCATGGCCCTCCAGTCCTGCGCCACCGTGGAATATGTGATCACCGAAATTCAGGGCCGGCCCCATCCCGACGTGCTGTATACCAGGGATACGGAAATCCGGGATCCCTACAACACCTATATCCGGCCAGGGCTTCCGCCGGGGCCCATTTCCTCCCCCGGCGCGGCGGCTCTGGATGCGGCCTTTCATCCCGCGGCCAGCGACTACCTCTACTTCCGGCTGGTGGACGCCGCGGCGGGGCGGCATTATTTTTCCCGGACCCTGGACGACCACATCCGGGCGGCGGCCTTGTATGTAAAGGGACGCTGATGGCAGGAAACCGCGGAAGGGCCCCATGAGCCGCATCGCCAAATCCACCATTCAGGAAGTGAACGACCGGCTGGACGCCATCGCGGTGGTGGAAGACTATGTCCGGCTTGAAAAAAAAGGGGGCCGTTACTGGGGCCTCTGTCCCTTCCACAACGAAAAAACCCCTTCTTTTACCGTAGACCCGGACCGGAAGATGTACCATTGTTTCGGCTGCGGCCAGGGCGGCGGTATTGTGAACTTTGTGATGGAAATGGACAAGCTCTCCTTTCCCGAGGCCATCGAAACCCTGGCCCGGCGGGTGGGAGTCGAAATGGTCTACGAAAATTCGGACGACGGGGCCTGGCCCGCAAAGGACCCGGAGGAAAACAACCGGAAAGAGGAACTGGCGGAACTGTACCGCCGGGTTACGGTGAGTTTCCGGCACTGGTTGACGGAAAAACCCGAAGGGGCCGCGGCCCTGAACTATATCCTGGGCCGGGGGATCAGCCGGGAAATGATCAGCCGCTTCCGGCTGGGTTACGCCCCGGCGGACCGGAACTGGCTCCACCAGTTTTTGGAAAAAAAGGGCTATTCCGGGGCTTTTCTGGCGGCCTCGGGCCTTTTTTCCGACCGCTACCCCCGGATAAGCTTTTTTTCCGACCGGCTGGTCTTTCCCATCGCCGACCGGCAGGGGAAAATTGTGGCCTTCGGGGGCCGCCTTTTGTCGGGGGAGGGCCCCAAATACCTCAACTCCCGGGAATCGGAACGCTACAAAAAGGGCCAGACCCTTTTTGCCATTGATCTGGCCCTGCCGGAGATCCGGAAAACCCGGCAGGTCTATCTGGCCGAAGGCTATATGGACGTCATCGCCCTGCACCAGGCCGGGCTGGGCAACGCCGTGGCGCCCTTGGGGACCGCCTTTACCGGCGACCAGGCGAAACTCCTCCGCCGCTGGGCGGAAACGGCCCTGCTGGTTTTTGACGCCGACGAAGCGGGGCAGAATGCGGCGGTCAAGGCGATCCTCACCTGCCGGAAAAACGGCCTCTCCTGCGCGGTAGTCGTCCCCGGCGGCGCGGGGAGCCCGGAAACAGCGGAAAAACCCGGCCCGGTGGAAAATTTCGGGGATTTGCCGGAAAAAAATGCGTATATTTTAAAGGATCCGGCGGATATTTTAAAAGATTTTGGGCCCCGGACATTGAAAAGAACTATGGAATGTTATATAAATGACTTTGAGTATTTAGTGAACCGGGGCAAGTCCCTGTACGATGTGTCCGCCCCGGAGGGGAAGGCCCGGGCGGCGGCATTTTTGTTTCCCTATCTGGAAACCCTGGATTCGGAGGTTTCCCGGGACGGCTGTTTTGGACAGATTGCCGATGCCTTTGGCGTAGACCGGGCCGCGGTGCTAAACGACTACAACCGGAGGCGCGCCGGTGAAAAAAACTTCCGGGAGGAGGTTCCCCAGGACGAGAAGCCGGTCAGGATGAACGACGAGCTTTTTTTGCTCACCCTGGTATCGGTGAATTTTCATTTGTACCCGCAATTCCGCAGTATTCTGGAGCTAAAGGAGCTTGAAGACCCTGCCGCCAGGGACCTTTTTATCGCCCTGGAAGAGTGTTTTGTCCATGAGGAAACCGGCATGGAGGCGCTGCTTTCCCGGATCGATTCGGCGGCCCTGCGGCGCTTTGTCCTGGAAAAGGGCGCCTCGGGGGAATTTTCAGGCAGCCCGGAAGAACTGCTGCTGGACGGCGTAAAAATTCTTAAAAAGCGGCGGCTTCAACGCCGGCTTTCCGCCATTGTATCGGAAATGCGGAACCCCGGCGGCGAAACCCGGCTTGAGGAGCTGATTTCTGAAAAAATGTACCTTGATGGCCAAATACGCGAACTGGAAGGAAAATAAGGCATGACGGAAACACCCACGCAGGAACTGGCGCTCGATCCCGCTGTTGTAAAGTTAATTGAATACGCCAAAGAAAAGAAAACCCTTTCCTACGGGGAGCTTTCGGATTATCTCCCGGAGCACATCGCCAATTCCGATAAAATCGAGGAGGTTTTCGCCCTTCTGGAGGCGAATAACGTCCAGCTTGCGGAGGAAGAAAATTCCGGGGAGGACGAACCGGAAAACCGGAAAACCCCGGAGGCGGACAAAAAACGCCTGGTTTACAGCGAGAAAGAATCTTTGGTGGACGATCCCATCCGGCTCTACCTCCGGGAAATTGGCCGGGAAAACCTCCTGGTTGCGGAACAGGAAATCGAACTGTCCAAGCAGATGGAGGACGGGGAGAATATTATCAAGCGGGTGATCAAAAAATCGGGGATGATCATCCCGGAATTTTACCATATTGCCCAAAAAGCCTTTTCCAAACGGGATCTGCGGGAATTGAATCTTTCCAAAAAAGAGATCACCGAACACATGACCGAGCGGCGAAGGCTCAACCAGTTTTACAAGGAAACCCTGCGGATGGTTCTTGGGGAGCTTAAGATCTACACGGAAATCAAGCGCCGGATTATCAGCCGGGGAGGGAACATCTTTGAGGACCCGGAACTGAACGGAATCCGCGGGGAGATTATGAAGGTTGTCGGGGCGGCGGAGATACACCCCGAGGAAATCGCCGGGTTTTCGGAAAAGTTTATCCAGGCGGCCAAACGGATAAAACGCTACAAGAAGGAGCAGGAAAGAATAGAGAAGCATCTTAGGGTTGCCTCCCTCAAGGAGCTTCGGATACTGGGCCGGGGACTCACCATCAGGGAGGAACGGGAACGGCTTGAGGAAGAATTGGGCATCTCCTCCGATGAGATCAAGGAGAAGATCCGGCTTATTCAGTTAACCGAGAAGAAGCTCCGCCAGATGGAATCGGAATTTGAGGAATCCATCGACAGCATAAACCAGATGGCAAAGGAGATAAGCCGGGGCAGGATCATGATGAAAAATGCCAAAGACCGGCTTATCAGGGCAAATCTGCGCCTGGTGGTATCCATAGCGAAAAAATATACCAACCGGGGGCTCCATTTCTTCGATCTGGTGCAGGAGGGAAACATCGGCCTCATCAAGGCGGTGGAAAAGTTTGAATACCAGAAGGGGTTTAAATTTTCCACTTACGCGACATGGTGGATACGGCAGGCCATAACCCGGTCTATCTCGGACCAGGCCCGGACCATCAGGGTGCCGGTTCACATGATTGAGCAGATTAACAAGGTGGTTCGGGAGTCCAGGCAGCTTATGCAGGTTTTGGGCCGGGAGCCCGCGGATGAGGAAATCGCGGAACGGCTCGGCTGGAACACCCAGCGGGTCAAACAGGTCAAGAACGTTGCCCGGGAGCCCATCAGCCTTGAAACCCCCATCGGGGAGGAAGAGGATTCCCTGTTGGGGGATTTTATCGAAGACAAGGATGTGGAGAATCCCGCTAACCTTACGGCCTTTACCCTGCTGCAGGAATCGCTCACCAAGGTTCTTTCTTCCCTTCCGCTGCGGGAACAGGAAGTATTGACGATGCGTTTCGGCCTGGATGACGGCTACTCCCTTACCCTGGAAGAGGTGGGGCTTGTTTTCAATGTTACCCGGGAACGGATCAGGCAGATTGAGGCCAAGGCCCTGCGGCGGCTGCGGCATCCCAAGCGGAGCAGACGTTTAAAGGATTACCTTGACCATTAACACGGAATCCGCGTTTTTATAGTAGGCCGAACTTCGAGTTTTGAAATAGAGGCTTCAAACAGCCGGCGCGCAAGGGATAGAAGCGGAAATCCCGGAGCAAACCGCGGAGCGGTTTGTGAGGAATTGGAGCGGATAGCCCGGTCGCCGCATGGCGGCGAT
>JAISBS010000015.1 GCA_031266075.1 Treponema sp. | reverse complement strand
GCGTCCAGGCCCTTGGCAAACACCGTTTTGGAAATGGTGTCGGGGTTTTCCAGCACCGATTTGTAGCTCTCCGAAGAACCCACCGTGGTCACTATCCCCTCGCCCACCCGGGCGATGATCGTCTCTTCGGTGGCGCCCCCTACGAGGCTTTCAATGTTGGCCCGGACCGTCACCCGGGCCTTGACCTGGAGTTGGATGCCGTCTTTGGCCACCGCGTCTATCGTATACTTCCCCTTGGTCGGATCGGGGCAATCGATCACCTTGGGATTTACACTGGTCCGCACGGCGTCGAGGACATCCCGGCCCGCCAAATCTATGGCGGCGGCCCGCTGGAAAGGCAGGGGAATATCCGCCTTGTTGGCGGCTACCAGGGCGCGGCTGACTTTAAGCACATCCCCCCGGGCCAGAAAGTGGGTTTCCAGAAGGTCCGAAGCCACCTCTATCCCCGCCTTGGAAAGCATGATCCGGGAATCCACAATCACCCCCGGATTTACATGCCGCAGCCACATGCCGATAAGTTTCCCCATCCCCACATAGGCCCCGGAAAGCAGGGCCCGGAACCAGAGTCCGAAAAAACGGAAAAAAAGCAGGAGAAAACCCAGAACAAATAAAGCGGCTACAATCAGCAGAATATAAAACCCCATCACACCCTCCTTACCGTAATTTGATTGCCCTGAACAGCGGTTACCGTCACCGTGGTCCCGGCCTCAATAAAGGCGTTGTCCGCCTCCACGGTGTACATCTGCCCCTGAAAGTCCGCTTTTCCCACGGGCCGTAAACTGGTCACCGCCACGCCGGTTTTACCGGCGAGCGCATGATAATCAACCTCATTTTCGATCCGGACAGGCCCGGCAATCAAGGGGTCTTCCGCCGGTACAAAACCGGCGGTGGTCAAAGAACCGGCGGCGGTTTCCGTGATCCGGGTTTGCAGGGTCAGCCGGTCGAAAATCCGAATCCGGGGGCCCAAAAGGGCGATAACCACGATGCCAAAAACCGCGGCGATGATCCCGATGCAGACCACCACCGTGTTCCTGCCCAGCAGATCCCATTCCCAGGCGAACCGGGGCAGCACAAAATCCTGCATGGAAAGGATCAGCGAAAGCCCGATGAGGACTATTCCCGATATGCCGACCACGCCGAAGCCGGGGAGTATAAAAATCTCCACCGCCAAAAGCCCCGCCCCGATCAGAAACAGGATCAGTTCCAGGGAACCCACCTGGCCGAGGAGGAGGCCGGAACCGAATACCGCCAGAAAACACATTATCGCCGCCACGCCGGGAAGCCCGAAACCGGGGGTGTTGATTTCCAAAAAGATCATCACCAGGCCCAGGATGATGAGGAGGGCCTGCACGGGGCCGGAACTCAGCAGGGAAACAATCTGATCGGTAAAGCCGGGCGAACTTTCCTGAATTTCCGCGGTAACGCCCAGGGCGGCAAGCAGGCCGTTCCGGTCATCGGCGATGCCCCGGGCCAGGCCGTACCGGACCGCCTCCCCGCTGGTCAGGGAAAGAAGCTTCCCCGGGGGGGAGATGACGCCGATCCGTTCCACGGTTGTTCCGCCGGGACCGGCCTTTTCGAGCCGGCCCAGTTCCTCCGCGGTCAGGATCTGGGTCCGGCCGTCCACCGCCGCTTCCCACAATTCCACATCCATGTCCACCATAGCCAGGGCGATGCCCGGCGGGTGGCCGTTCCGTTCCGCCAGGGCCGCCATCTGGGAACGGACCGCGGCCACGGTTTTTTCCCCCGCCGCCTCCGCCGCCCCGCCGGGCCCCACGGTCACCGGGGCGGCGGCTCCCATAGAAGTGCCCCCGGCCATAAAAATATCGGCACAGGAAAAGGCGATCAGGGCCCCGGCGGACCAGCTTACCCCCATAGACTCATCGCCGTTATTCACCCAGGCCACGGTCCGGGCGTTTTTGATGGACGTTATAAAAGAGGTAATCTGGAGGGCCGTATCCACCCGGCCCCCAAAGGTATCAATCTCAAATATAATATGCCGGGCTCCCTGGGCCTGGGCCCGCCGCCCCTCCCGGCGTACAAATACCGCCAGGGACGGTTCAATATCCCCCCGGATGGGGATGATCCAGGCTCCGCCTGAAACCGGGGACGATTCGGCGGCGGGGAGATCGCCGGGCGTGTCCGGGCCGGCTCCCGCCGCCAGGGACGGGGGAAGGAGGAGGAAGGCCGCCGCCAGGGAAAGCAAGCCCCACAGAATAGAGGGTTTTCCAGTGTCTTTCATGGATACAGTGTAATGGATTTACGGTGGATTTGCTACATTTTTCCCACCGGGTCAGCATGAACGCGGCGCGTCATCTATGGGCGGTTTACCGTATCTATATCGGCGCATCGTTATACCTTTCCCCGGCTCAAAAGATCTCCCATCAACAGGGTAAGGGTGTTCAGATTCATCGCCCCCGAAACTTCCTCCAGGGTTTCCCGGATGTCCTCCCACTCGTCATCCTCAAGGTTCATGGAAGCCCCGTCAAATTCACCCAGGAAAAAGGCCGCCAGGGAACCAAAACCGGCAGGGGAACCGCCCCGGCTGTCCAGCCGCTCCCGTTCCCGGATAAAAAGCTG
>JAISBS010000011.1 GCA_031266075.1 Treponema sp. | reverse complement strand
CCCGAATAGCTGGTATACACCCGGCCGGCTATAACGCCGAATTCTCCCGCCCGTAGTTCCCCCTCCCGGTAAAGGCCGAAGGAAAAGGGCCGCACCCGGGGATCGTTCCGGGCCCTGATGTTTCGGATGAGATCGACCAAAGGCTTTGTCAGCCAGTCGCCGCCATGAACGGCGATACATTTTTCGACAACGCGGTCAAACTCCGCGTCCGCCCGCAGTTCGTACCGGGACAGGAAGCGCCTGATCGATCTGCTTTGGTGGAGGTCCTCAAAAAAAAGAACCGACCGCCGCACATGGTGCTTGGGTATCAGGATGGTAATAACCGCGTCATCCGTCCGGGCGGGACCGGACATAAGCAGGAACCCTTCGGCCATAAGGCCCGCGGCAAAGACGGGATCAAAATCCAGGGCCAGACATTCTTCCTCTGCGTATCCGGTTTCTATGATAAGGTCGATGATCCGGGCCGGATCATCCCCGGGAGAGATAAAAATATGCCCCGACGACGTATAGACAAGTTCCGGCGTCTCCATCTTCCCTTCCTTTCCAATCAGCTCCGGGTTAGTTCCCGTACTCCCGTATCAGTCTCATAAAAACCTCCCCGTATCTTTCCAGTTTCACCGCCCCCACGCCGTTTATGTTCAGAAACTGATCAGGAGTCAGGGGCCGCTTGCGGCACATATCCCGGAGCGCGGCGTCGGAAAAAACAATATAGGCCGGCGCCTTAGCCTCCTGGGCCAGACGGCTCCGCAGTTCCTTGAGCTTCAAAAAGAGCGCCTCCTCCGCACCGTCCGGGCGAAACGCTTCAACCCGCACCGCGTTCTTTTCCGGGGTTACTGCCTCATGGTTTGTTGTTTTAATCCGCGTTCCCCCGGCAGGCGCCGTTCCGTTTCGTATTCCCAATTCCCCGCTTCTCCCTTTTTCTTTGGGCAGCATCATCCTGATGGTTTTTTCCTCGCCAAAGGCTTCCCGCCAGCGCGGCCGCAAAACCAGGACCGGGTATTCATCGCCCTCAAGGCCGAGGTACTGTTCCGCTATCAGGTGATCCATCATCAGCCGGATCCGGTGAAGGTCCGTGTCGGCCATGATGCCGTAGGTACTCAGGGTGTCGCAATGGGACGCGCGGATCTTTTCGCTCTTGCCGCCCCGGAGGATGCCGGCCACCATCGTCTTGCCGAAGGACCGGCCCCGCTCCTTGAGCCTGAACACGCAGGAGATAATTTTCCGCGCCGGCGGGGTAATATCGGTTTCCTCAAAAACGGTGTTGCAGTTGGAGCAGTTGCCGCACCAGGCGGGGCCGGCCTCCCCGAAATAAGAAAGGAGGCGGGAGCGGAGGCAGTCGGAAGTGGTGGCGTAAAAGGTCATCTCCTTGAGGAGTTCCAGATTGTGTTCCACCAGGGCCTGGTCTTTTACCTCCTCATCCTGACTGTTGCGGATAAGGTAGGTGTTGATCCGCACGTCCTGGGGGCTGTACAGAAGGATACAATCCGCCTTTTCCCCGTCCCGGCCGGCCCGGCCCGCCTCCTGGTAATAACTTTCAATGTTTTTGGGCATGTTGTAATGGATCACAAAGGACACGCTGGACTTGTCTATCCCCATGCCGAAGGCGTTGGTGGCCACCATAACGGGTTTCCGGTCATAGATAAAATCATCCTGGTTATTCCGCCGCTCCTGGTCGTCCAGGCCCGCGTGGTACCGGGTTGCCCCAAACCCTTTGGCATCCAGGGCGCGGCATATTTCCTCCACGGTCTTTCGGGTGGAACAATAGATGATCCCGCTTGCGCCCCGCCGGGAGGCCAGGCAGTCCAGCAGGGCTCCGAACCGGTCCCGGGGTTTTTGCACCTCAAAATACAAGTTGCTCCGGTCAAAGCCCGTGGTCAGCACATAGGGATCGTGGAGCGACAAAATCCGCTTGATGTCGTCCTTTACCTTGCCGGTGGCGGTGGCGGTAAAGGCGGCGGTGATGGGCCGCTGTTCAAGCTGGCGGATAAAGGCGGTGATCTCCAGGTAGCTGGGGCGGAAATCGTGGCCCCACTGGGACACGCAGTGGGCTTCGTCGATAACCACCAGGGAGATTCCCGGCGAAGCGGGGGAAGATTCGGCAAGCTGAGGCGGGAACCCTTTACGGAGCCGCTCCGGGGCAATGTAGAGGATCTTGTAGTCCCCCCGGGCGGCGCGGAAAATTGTTTCCGCGTATTCATGGGGGCTGAGGGAACTATTGAGAAAAGCGGCGGAAACTCCCGCCGCCTCCAAAGCCTTGACCTGATCCTTCATCAGGGAGATGAGGGGGGAAATAACCAGGGTAAGGCCCTCCAGCAAAAGGGCGGGAATCTGGTAACAGAGGGACTTCCCCGCCCCGGTGGGCATCACCGCCAGCACATCCCGGCCCGCCAGGACGGCGTCTATCACCTCCTCCTGACCGGGACGAAATTGCGGGTATCCGAAATAGCGGGTAAGTATATCTTCTTTGTTCAAGCCTGGGATGAAAAAGCTCCTTGCTATGGCGTAGAAAAAACTTTGACGCCGCTGATCATGGCCCGGACCTTCGTGTCGCCGCCGAAATACCGGGGCTCAAGTTCCACCGGGGCGGAAGAAGCGCCCAGTTGTACCGGAGCGCTGTACAACACCCGGTTTTGATCCCGGAGGCTCGCCTCCAGAAACACCCGGTATTCGCCGGCGGGGGCCGCCGCCCCCGCCTGGTCCGTTCCGTCCCAGCGGTAACGCAAACTGCCCGTCCGGGGAGTGGCGCCGGTTAACGCGTCTACCTGTGTTTTGCTCATGCTGGCGATCCCCGACTGCTTCACCCAATCGGGAATCGACTGGGGCCGTTTGGCGTAACCGCCGGAAGCGGTAAAACGGGTGGCGTAGAGGGTCTTTACATGATTACCCTGGGCGTCCGTTATCCATACGGCAAACTGATTGGAACCAAACCCGCCCTGGCGGGTATAGGTAAAGGAAAGCTCCACACTCCGGGATGCGGAAAGCGACTGGGCAAAAACGCCCGCTCCCGCCATCAATCCCATAAAGACAAAAAATACCACGCTTTTTTTCATCAGGTACCTCACCGGAAAGTATACCCCAGAACACGCTTCTTTTGCTATAATTCCCCCCATGAATATCCGGGAAACGCTTGACCTCATCGCACGGGAACGGATCCTCATTCTTGACGGGGCTATGGGCACCATGATCCAGCAGTTCAGAACGCCCGGCGGGCGGGCCCTGGACGAGGAAGATTTCCGGGGCCGGCGTTTTGCCGGACATCATAAAACCCTCCTGGGATGTAACGATCTCCTGTGCCTCACCAAACCGGCGGTCATCAGTTCCATCCACGAAGCCTATCTGCGGGCCGGGGCGGATATCATCGAGACCTGCAGCTTTAACGCCACCTCCGTATCCCTGGATGATTTCGGTTTAGGCCCTCTGGCCTATGAGATCAGCGCCGCCGCCGCGGGCCTGGCGCGAAAAGCGGCGGACGCTTTTTCCGGCCCGGAGAAAAAACGTTTCGTGGCGGGAAGCATGGGCCCCACGGCCAAAAGCGCCAGCCTGTCCCCGGACATCGGCGATCCCGGCAAGCGGGGGATCTCCTGGGATGAACTGGCGGCGGCCTATTATGACAACGCCCGGGGGCTTATCGACGGCGGGGCCGATCTGCTCCTCATCGAAACGGTATTTGACACCCTCAATGCCAAAGCGGCGATCTTTGCCGTCAACCGGCTTATGGAAGAACGGCATATTGATATACCCCTGATGATCTCCGCCACCGTTTCCGATGCCGCGGGGAGGCTCCTTTCGGGTCAGACCGTGGAAGCCTTTTGCGTGTCGGTTCTCCACGGGCGGCCCTGGGCCCTGGGCCTCAACTGTTCCCTGGGGGCGGAAAAACTCAAAGCCCCCGCGGCGGATATGGCCGCCTTCGCACCCTGTCTTACCAGCGCCCACCCCAACGCGGGGATGCCCAACCAGTTCGGTGCCTACGATGAGAGTCCCGAATCCACGGCCGCTTTTATTGAGGAATATCTTAAAGAGGATCTGGTGAATATCATCGGCGGCTGCTGCGGTACCACCCCGGATCATATCGCCGCCATCGCGGCAAAAGCCGCGTTATACCGGCCCCGAAAAGTCACCTCCAAAGCCGCCCCCCGCCGGAGCTTTCTTGCCGGCCTTGAGCCCCTCATTATCAGCCGTGAAAGCGGCGGAAAAGGGGGCGCCGCCGCCCCGTTCATCGACATCGGGGAGCGGACCAATGTGGCGGGGAGCCGGAAATTCCTCCGCCTCATTAAAGAAGAAAAATACGCCGAAGCGCTGGGGATTGCCCGGGAAATGATCGAGGCGGGGGCGGCCGTTATCGACATTTGTATGGACGACGCCCTTTTGGACGCCGGACAGGCGATGATCGCGTTTCTCAACCTGGCCCTGGCGGACCCGGATATTGCCAAAGCGCCCTTCATGATCGACAGTTCCCGGTGGGAGGTGATCCAGGAGGCCCTTAAATGCATCCAGGGAAAACCCCTGGTCAACTCCATCAGCCTTAAAGACGGGGAGGGTGAATTCCTCCGCCGCGCCCGGCTGGCCCGGTCTTACGGCGCCGCCGTGGTGGTCATGCTTTTTGACGAACGGGGCCAGGCCGCGGAATTTGAGCGGAAAATCGAGGTGGCCGGGCGTTCCTGGCGCATCCTCACCGGGGACGGGTTCCCCCCGGAGGATATCGTTTTTGATCCGAACATCCTTTCCATAGCCACCGGCATCCCCGAACATGATTCCTACGCCCTGGACTTTATCCGGGCCTGCGCCTGGATCCGGGAAAACTGTCCCGGCGCGCAAATTTCCGGGGGAATTTCCAACCTCTCCTTCAGTTTCCGGGGAAACGATGCGGTCCGGGAAGCCATGCACGGGGTGTTCCTTAAACACGCGATGGATGCGGGGCTCACGATGGCCATCGTAAACCCCGGCGGGCTGGTTTCCTGCGACGAAATCGATCCGGCGCTGCGCCGGGCCGCGGAAGACGTGATCCTCTGCCGGAAACCTGATGTTCGTTCCGGCGCTTCGGAAACCGCGGAAGGGGGACTGAACCCCGCGGAACGCCTCCTGGCCCTGGCCGTGGAAATGAGCGCGGCAAAACCGGGCGCTCACGGAGACCGCCCGGCCCCCGGCCTCACCGCCCCGTGGCGGGACCTCCCCCCCGAAGAACGTATCGTCCACGCTATGATCAAGGGTATTGACGATTACATTGCGGCGGATGTGCTGGAAGTCCGGCCCCGGTATGGCCGGGCCCTGGATGTGGTGGAAAACCTGCTTATGAAAGGAATGAAAGAAGTGGGGGACCGTTTTGGAGAGGGGAAAATGTTCCTTCCCCAGGTGATCCGCAGCGCCCGGGTGATGAAAAAAGCTGTGGCCGCCCTGGAACCTTTTATCGAGGAAGAAAAATCACAGCCCACGAACGCCGG
>JAISBS010000094.1 GCA_031266075.1 Treponema sp. | reverse complement strand
CCCCCGATGGGTTTACTAGGAAATACCGGCGCCGGGCCGGACTTTTTACGGGTTTCTGTTTCTTTATTACAATATATGATCATTGCGCTGAACATCCGGCCCCCCGGAAGGCGTTTTTTCGCCGTCCGGATTTTGTGCCATCTTTCAGTTTTTACAACTTTTCCCCACCTTTTTTGTACTTTGTTACAAAATATGTGGAGATGTTGTATTTTAATCAAAACTGTAGATGGCTGCGTTCCACCGAACCGGGGCTTGAAATAATAATTTTTCAGGTGGGGGTATAATATGTGTTCTTTGGAAAAATTTGGGCGGAGCCTGGTTTTTTTTGTGGTTCTTTTCGGCGTTCTTTCCTGCGAAAATCCATTCAAAACCAATTTGGGGCCAAAGGTCGATATTACGCCGCCGGTACTGAACCTCCTCAGCCCGGTGCCGGGCCAGGATGTATATATCCGCGGTATCACCCCGTTTAAGGGGACCGCCAGCGACGACCGGGGAGTAGCCCGCGTCGAAGTTACCCTGGATCAGGGCTCCTCCTGGCAGACCGTGGGTTTTAACGCCGAAACCGGCGAATGGGCCTACGATCTGAACACCCTGGCCACCCCCCAGGGAACCTCCCGCGCGGACGGCCGCTTTTTCATCAAATTCCGGGCCCTGGACAACGATGGCCGGAGTTACGTTACCAACGACCTGGGTTTTTATATAAAGAACGGCCCCCCGCAGCTGGACCTCCTTTTCCCCGAAATTAAATCCGGTAAACTTACCGGCGCTGCGACAGACCCCGTTCCCAATTTCAACCCCGGCGACTCTACCCATGACGCCGAAAACGCCGCCTACGCCCAATACCTGGCCGGCAATTTTTCATCGACCCGTACGGTTATTGACGAACCGGACTCCCTCCCCACGGGAACCGTAATCCGGGGCGTCGCGACTGACCGGGACGGTATCCACCCCGGTTATCCGCAGATTATGTTTTATGCACAGGGTGATGCCCCCGGCAAAACAGACCCCCTGAACGAAGACAACTGGAAGCCCGCGGAACTCGCCCCCGCCCAGCGGGGCAAAATCCTGACGGCCAAGGAATTCTGGTATACCCTGGTCCAGGAGAGCGCTCATATTTATGAAGAGATGACCGCCGACAACAGCGAAATCATTAGGATAGCGAAATTACAGGAGTTCCCGGCAATTACCGCCGCGGACTACCTTGATGTGGGCAAAACATACTATTACCGGCTCCGGGTGAAGGACCTCGCGGGGCGGATGAGTTACTACCCCCCCGACGACGATCCGGCTGATAACATGGGCTTTGATGACGGGTTCAATCTTAACATGGTGGACGGCTTCCGGGGCCCGGGAACGGCGTATATTTCCCAGCCCGGCCCGCGGCCCATTACACAGACCCTGAAGGCGCCCACGGAAAAACCCCTTATAGAAGCCGTTCAGACACCCTATGATGTTTCCACCTATATAACCGGTATGGGCGGCGCTTCCAACACCGCTGGTAGCATGGCGCTTCTTCCCGCTTCGAGCGTACCCGCCGATGCCTACCATCCGTATATCAACAGCGGCTCCGCGTCCTATAAACACGGCGATTTTGTTTTCCAGGTTTTGGCTTCCCATACCGGACTCATCGCCGCCGAACTTGCCGAACATACCACGCTTACGTATGAATATTACACGTTCCCCCCCGGCCCCACACCCAGCGCCACAGGGGAACTGAATTTTGACCGCCCCGCCAACAGTGACGCCTACGGCGGGTTGAACATTGAGCTGCCCGGGCGGGCCCCCGTTACCGAGGGCAAGGTCTACCAGTTTTCTTCGGGCGCGGTGAGTCCCGGAGGTTTTGCCGGACGTTCTATCACCAGCGGAAGCCACGGAACTTCGGTTCAGGAGGGGATGTATAAATTCACGGTTACGGCATCCAGCGCCAGTTCTTCCCAGAGCCGGACTTTTACCATTTATGTTGACAAGACCGATCCGGGGATCCAGATCAACGTGATCGAGGGGGCCGTCCAGGGCCCTTCGGAAACAGTTGACGGACAAAGCGATATCGAAACCTACTATGTGAACGGCCACGTCAAAGTCCGGCTTATCGCCTATGAAAACCAGACCCTCCTGCGAAACCATACGGTGGACACTAAAAAAGAGCAGAAATTTTTCATCTCCACCAACGGGCCCTATTCGGTGAAATCGGGGGGAATCACCCACAACGTGACGGATTATTCCTTCCCCGGCGGCACGGCGCCCGATTTTTTACCCCAGAACCTGTCCACCCCGCCGGGTCTGGATTATTTCGCCAGTTCCACCATTGTGCTGAACACCCGCGACATTATCCAGTCATCGGGAACCTATTACCTGTATATGTTCGACCGGGACGCGGCCTTTAACGCGGGCTATAAATTTATCAAGCTCTATATCGACCAGGCCGGGGACGACCCGGTGATTACGCCGGAAGACACGTTCACACTCAATCTGTCCGGCCCGGATGCCCTCCTCGACCCGGCCAACGCGGGCAACCGGCTGATGCCCGGCAATGTGATCGCCCTGGCGCTCTCCGACGATGACAGCCTCCTCCTTTCCGACGACCCCAGCGTTCCCGGCCACCCCGACTGGGCGACCGCGGACAGGACCCTGGTAAAGATTGGCCGGGAAAGCGACGCCCCCGGCTCGGTTGACGGCCATGAGCCCCTGAAAACACTGGACATCGCGCGGATCCGAAGCATTTTCGGCCAAAACAGCAGCTACCGGCAGTCAACCACCCCCGCGGGGGTGGTGAAGGAAAAAGATGTCCAGATCCGCCTGACCGACCTGAACAGCGCCATCACCGGGAATGTGAATGAAACCAACAATCCGGCGGACGGCAAATATTATCTGGAAATTACGGTCTTTGATCATTCGGGGGTTAAACACTGGATCACCGAGGAAATTGAAGGGCAGGGCGGCGAGGCGGTCGCCTCCGCATCCACGACCCTGAAAACCTGGATCGCCGTGGATTCTTCGGGCCCCCGGCCTGTTCCCGGCACTTTTAGTCCCGCGGACGGCAGCCGGGAGAAAAACGCCCATCTGTCGGGCGAATCCGGCTACGATGGCGTTAATTTTCCCACCGGCTATATTACGATAGAAGGAAGGGTCGGCGATCCCAACGAACTGCAAAAGCTGGAGATACTGCCCCCCTACAAAACATTAGGTGCCCCGCCGGGTTATCAAGTAACCAACGCGGGCACGGATTACCGGACGATCCTGGATGCGTCGGTTCCGGGCCAGGAGCCGGATCTCATCATGCCGCACGCCAAGGGCACTGACTATGAGTACAATTTCTCCACCAATGTGGATGTGGAACTGGGCCCCGGCACCGCGGATCTGGCGGAACGGGTCTTCACGTTCCGGGCCACGGATAAATTCGGCAATATCGAAATTTTTGAGGTAAAATACCGGGTTGACAAGGTAAAGCCCGTAGTGAGCCTCCTGAAAAATATCAGCACCACGCCGATCAGCGCGCCGGTAACCGGCAATGCCGCCAACGGCATTCTTGAGTTTATGGCCGGCCTGGTCGAAGAAAATCCCCATGAGATGCGCTACTGGCTTCTGCCCTCCGCCAGCGACACTCCTGTGGAAGGGGAAGCCCCCTCGGTTGCCACGTATAACACCGGCACGGTGATCCCGAAAAACAACTGGTACGAAAGCGCCCACGACCGGACTTCCTACACCTGGCGGCTCAACAGCGTCGGGCTTGCCGAGGGCTGGTACCAGCTCTATATTATCGCCCTGGACGCGGCGGGGAACTACTCGATTGATCCCGCCGCCGCCTTTGGGGTGAACCTCCCGCTGATGAAGCTCCAGACCGTGTATATCAAGCAGGACACCGACAATCCCCTGTTCTCTCAGATCCGGCCCGACAACCATTTCGTGGGGGCCGGGAGCCTGCGTGTTTCCGGGCGCGTAACCGACGATGACGGCTTTGCGCCGGGAACCCAGGTTCAGGTTTCCTTTTACAACGGTTCCACCTGGACCGCTTGGGCGAACATGGAGACAAACACCCTGTCCAACCAGAACCGGACCATCGCGTTTAACGGGCCGATTCCCCTGCCGGGAGCGCAGGCTACCCTCCAGTACCGGCTCCGGGTTTCCGATGACCCCGCCAAAAAGCTGGGGCCCGATCTTTCGACGGGCTGGACGAAGAATCCTCAACCGGATACGCCGCTGGGAACCATGCTGCCGGCTGCTTCCTATGCGGCGGCGGCAACGGAAAACACCTATTCCTACACCTACGATACCAAACCGCCGGAACTGTACTTTGATACGATCCGGCAGTTTAACCAGCCCTTTAGCGCGCTTCCCGACTATTTCTACATCGGGATTGTGGAAAACCGGATAAACCCCCTGGTTCCCACGCCCCAGATTCCCGTTGCGGGCATTACCTTTAACTACGAAAACTCAGGCGGCGCCACATCCCCCGGCGGAGCGGCGGCCCTGGCTACCCATATCACCAAAGTCGCCTGGACCGCGGCGGAAGAGTCGGCGGACCTGTTGGGCGAGACCTTCTATATTTCGGCGGAAGCCGATTCCGAATCGCCGGCCCAGTACCTCAAGGGCGTCCATGCGGCTATGCCTGCCGGAACACCGCCCCTGACGATCTACCGGATACCCAGCGGGATTCTGAATGGAAAGAAACCCTGGGCGCCCCTGGCAGAGGGATCCCACAGCATCCAGCTTATCGCCGTGGACGAGGCGGGGAACAGCAGTTCCACGACCTTTAGTTTTTACAAGGATACCGCGGCGCCAAGTCTGGATTTTGAAGAAATCGTGAACACCCTGGGCTATACGTCCCTGACCAGTTCCGGCCCCATTTCTACCCTGAGCTTTACGGGGGACCCCGCCACGGCCTTCCCCAAACTGACGGGAAAATTTGTCGACCGCTATACGGCCCTCCGGCGTCAAACCTATGACAATCCGCTGGATACGCCCGCCTTTACCTATCACCTCTATAATGTGCGGGAGGCCGCGAGCATTTCCGCATCCCCGCTTAATCCCGCCGGCGATACCGTGAACTTTATCGAGCTTACCCCCACCGGCGGCGTCAGGGTTCCCATGACCCTGCCCATGAACGGTTATAACTGGGCCGACACGGACGGCGGCCTCTCCATGCCCTGGGCCATAGACCTCAAAATCGGGGAAGTGGCCGCCGACATCGGGGAACAGACCGCCAAATGGAAGATGGGTCTTACCCAGGGCCGCGCCATTCCCGACGGCCTCCACCTGATTACCATCACGGTGAAGGATCTGAACGGCAATGAAGCCACATACGCCAAGATCCTGTTCCGGACCGACAATCTGGCCCCCGTTCCGGCGGTAACGAGCCCCCCGGAACAGAACGCCATTTACACGGTTTCGGCATACAGTCCCTTTACCATTTCCGGTACGGCGGTGGACGCCAACCTGAGCGGTCTGAGCCTGAGAATTCGCTCAAGCGGTACGCCCCGCGATCTGATGACCACCAATGTGCCGCTGGGCATTACGGCCACGCAGAGCGAGATCGAAATTAACCCCCTCACCGGCGCGGCGCAGACCGGAACCGGAGTTCTGGCCAAAAAAATTGACTGGACATACGCGGTGCCTGCGTCTGAATTCAGCGCCGGGGGCAATAACGATACCTGTTCGGTCTTTATCAACGCCGTGGACGCGAGCGGCGTCTCCACCGAACTGGAGTGGCGCTTTATCAAGGACGATACGCCGGTAGCGGTAACATTCTCCAGTATGGAAAGCTCAGGCGACACGTACCTTAATTCCACCCAGTCCCAGATCAACGGCTACGCCTACGACGCGAACCGGGTGGCCCAGTTGCAGGGGCGCATTGAAAAGTGGGAGGACAGCAACGGAACAACCACGACCGGCGATAAAACCGGCGCCTGGAACACCGCGGCCCCAAGCTACGACTGGTTTAGCCTGTTCCCCGACTCGGTGGACGGCAATGCCGACGGTACGGCGGACAGCATTGGCGTGGCCCAGCAAAACCAGGAATGGGAACTGAGGATCACCGCCAATTCAACGGATCCCGACACTGCCCGGAAATATCTGCCCGAGGGCACATACCGGCTCCGGATCAGAACCAGCGATTTTTCCATCGGCACCGGCCATGCGGCGGAAACCGGCTACAAGGTGTTCCATGTGAACCCCAACGAGCCCGTCCTGCTGCCGGACAACACCAGTCCCTATATCAAGGGCGCGGGCAGCTCGGTAACGCTGACCGGAAAGGCTTCTGACGCCGGCATGATCAAACAGGTCAGGGCCCGGGCATCGGGCGGCTCATCTTCAACCGCCACGGTGTATTGGCCCGGCTCCAACACGACTTACAACGATAGTACCGCGAACCCTGCAGACTGGACCCTGACCCTCAACAGCCTGGATCTGAGCAGCGGCATTACGGTCTATCTGGAAGCCGAGGACTGGTCTGGCCGCACGGCCCAGCGGGTTCTGAACTTTACCCTGGACAATACCAAGCCCGGCCTGGAAGTCCTTTATCCCCAGGAGACTGCCGTCAAAACCACCGCTCCCTTTGACCGGCTCATGGGCCGGGACACGATCCGCGGAACCGGCAGCGACGACAAGGGCCTGGAAAAGGTCGAATACAGTCTGGGCTGGGCCAAAGCTGACCCCAATAACGACAGCACCATCGTATACGCCGATGCGATATGGAGCGATACGGATGATGCGTATGCCCGGTGGGACAGCACCGGCTACAGTTGGTCGCTGACCTTCACGAACATCAACAGCCTGGCGAGCAACTCCGCCTATGTGAAAAAAGCAATCCCCGGTAGCGGCGATCCCATTCTGGGTGGCGGCGGGGCGCTGAACGCCGGTAATCCGCTGGACAATAACATCTGGGTTCTGCCGGTTCTGTTCAAGGTAACGGATTTGGCGGGCAACGAAGAGTTCTTTACGCGGTACTACTGGGTTGACCCCTACGGGGATCTGCCCAAAGTTACCATGGGTTCCCCCAAGGATAACGGCGTTGTGGGCGGCGGCGTTACCGTAACCGGCAGCGCCATCGACAGCCATGGCCGGGTGGAAAACGTGGTCTACCGGGTGCTGGATGACGCCAACACGCCAATAGCCCTGGCGGAACCGGAATCCCTGTTCCCGGCGGACAGCTACAGCAACAGCGCGGCGCTGACCGGCGGGGACGGCGCTGCCTATGGCAGCAACGCCGGCAGATGGCGGCTCGCCAATATCGCCGGGAATGTCCGCACCGCCTCGGTGCAGTGGAACTTCAAGATCAACACCACGGGGCAGCTTGATCCCACCGTGGGTACGTCCCGGCCCATCTATATTGAAGTAATGGCCTGGGATTCCGCCCAGAACGCGGACGGCGGCTATGTCGGCCCCACCGCCATTCCCGCCGGAACGGAAGCCAACGAAAACGGGCGGCGGAAACAAAACGGCTGGATTACCCGGATCAAGGTAACGGTGGAAACCGGCGTGCCGGTCTTTGAAACCGTAAAGATCTACCGGGGCTCCTCCGCCATTCCCACCAACGAAGTTGATATAACCAAAGGGATCGGGGGCACGGTCTATGTGGAAGCCCTGGTTACCGAAGACCAGGGCCTGGACAGCATTTCCTGGATGAATCCCGCCACAAAAGCCATGGTGCGGATCAACCTGGATCCCGATCAAGCGCCCGCTCCCGCCACGGCTGCGGGCGCCTGGAATGACGCCTGGGCCTACAAGCAGTACGAACCCGGCGCCGGCGGCAACCCATATCCGGGCAGCCACGTATACAAAGTCCACGTTCCGGTGAACCTGGACCTCCTCACCGGCAGCGCGTTCCCCAACGGCGCCGAAATTTTCGACTTTGAGCTTTTGGCCCTGGATTTCAGCCTGCCGGCCCATCATCCCCGGACGAACACCACGTCCTTCCGGGTTGACCGTTTTGCGCCGCTGGGCGAATACACCGGCAACTCCAGCGCCATGGGGACAAACTACCTCCTCCAGGGCCGGATCTGGGACCGGGACGGGAACCATGCGGTAACGGTCTACGGAAACCAGCGAGTGGAAATATGGCTCAGGAGCGCGGACGGTAAATTCTACCGGGCCACCGAGTCGGGTGGTAATCCCGTTGAGATTCCCGCCGGAAGCTCCGTGCAGGCCCATGTGGGACGCTATGTGAATTCCTCCGATGTGGTAACGGAAAACGTCTACGGCGGCCTTCCCGCAACCCTTGACGCCGCGGGCCGCCGCGCCGTGCCCCGGCCCGCCACCGTTATTACTATTGACCACAACGGCACGGATTCGCTGAGCGGCGCCAACTACACCGTGGGCTGGTACCCCGACGGCGTCTACCATGAGTGGACCGCCGAGATCAACACCGCCAGCCTGCCCGCCGGGCCCCTGACCGCCTGTTTCCTGGTCTATGACGACGCGGGAAACGCCACCTATTACGAACATTCCCTGACCGTGATGAACGGCGGGCCCATTCTGCGGGGGGTTTCCCTGGCCACCGACCTGTATAATAACGGCGCGCCGGCGTTGAACACCTTTAATGCCTCCGGCGTTCCCGTGGCGATTAACCAGGAACGGACCGTCAGCGCGAACTACCAGAACATCAGCGGCTTTACCGCCCGGAACAACCTGATCCACCTGCGGGCCATGGTAACGAAAAATACCGCTGCGGGCTTTACGCCCTATACCTACACACTGAGCTACATTAACACCTCGGGAGCGCCGAATATCGTACCCATCACCGGCCTGGCAGCGGGCAGTTACTACGAAATCGTAGACCCCGACGCGTCGGGCTTTAGTTCCTGGGAAAGCGTGGGCGCGCCGGACAATACGGCGGGAACGATCTTCCGCGCGTCGGGCAAAGCCTGGCGGGGAACCGGAACGGCCCGGGAACTCGAGTTGCGGCACAACCTGACCGGGGGAACGGAGGCAAACACCAGCTTTGTTGACCCGGAAACCGGCGCGTCCTATCCGGTTACTACCGTGGACTTTACCTACACCAGCGCCTACTTTGCCGGGGGCGTCAACGCTCCGTTCATAAGCTATTCCCAAACCGTTGGCAGTCCTCCCGATCTGGATGCCAACGGCCACGAGATACTGGTGAACCATCCCCGTTTTATACTGGAACTGCGGGACGCCCGGGGAATAACCAGCTTTACCGTACTGGCCATACCGGTGGTCAACCTGGACGCCCAGAAACCCTCGCTGGTCCTCTACGACTTTAACCCCAAACATGAAACCGGCAGGGAAGCCGCCGCCGCCACGCCAAGGGCGCTGAACACGGCGAACCCCGTTCTGGGAAGCTACTCGGCCATCAACCCGGTGAACAAAGACCGGGGCGGCCTCTACAACACCACCGGATCGGCGGTCAATGTGCGGAAGTCCGGCCATATTGAACCCCGGAAAAATACAAACGCCCTCCACGGGGGAACCCTTCCCACCGGAACCCTGGGCGCCGCAAACTTCGCGTATGATACGCTGAGCGGGGAAGTGATCCTCCGGGGCTGGGCCCGGGATTCCCGCCGGGTTGAGAAGATCAGCCTGGAATTCGCCGGGGAAGCCACCGGCGATCCCGCCCTGAAGTCCATCGACATTCTGGCCTGGAATCCAACGGAGAAAAAACTCACCGCCACCCCCGCGGCCACACGGGGAGGCGTTGCCCTGGCCTATACCTCGGAGGTGATGAACCTGACCGGCCACTGGGTGGAATGGGCCTTTATCTGGAACACCCAGGACTATCCCCAGCGCTCAAGCAACTCCAGTCCCGTGGTGGTCTTTAACCAGTTACAGGTTACGGCCAAAGCCTGGGACTTCGACGCTTCGGGGAACCATGACAGCCCCGTTGTTTCCAAACTATCCACGGACGCCACACCTGCCGCGTACAGCGCCATTACGGTGAACCTGGCCCCCTATATTACGGGGATAGACCGGAACTTCAGCACCATGTCCAACGTGAGAACCAAAATGGGCTACTACACCCTGAACCGGAGCGAGGGGGCGGTTGTCAACGGCTTTAACCTGAGTTCGCCCACCGCGAGCGTAACCCTGAGCATTGGCAGCGTTGACGTTGGCACGAAAACCCCGGCGGCGAAAACCATCGGCATTACGGTTCCCTCCGGAGCCCTCCACGGCAGCATCCTGCTGAGTTCCCAGAGCGCCAACGGCACGGCGGCGACTGTACCCGCCGTCAATAACGATGCCCGTGTCTACACCAGCGGCGGCAAACGGACCAACTCCTGGAACCGGGAAAATACCGCCGCCTGGAACGAGGACTTCTGGACCGACGAACGGATGGCCCGGATCTGGGATTCCCAGGACACCGACCGGTTTGGGGGGAATACGTATGCCGAATCGACCGGCGGCAGGGGGCCAACGGGCACTGCCAACGCCGTCAGCGGCACTGGTGTAACCAGAACCAGTGAGCATGGGGAACACGTATCCATGACCATAAACCCGGTGGACGGGAAGCTCTTCGGCGCCTGGATCTGGGAAGACCAGACCAGCATCCTCTGGGGCACCCCCAACCAGTGGGGGAAGATACTCCAGCAGTGGACCGATCCCTTTGACAATACGGACATCCACTTTAGCACCAGTACAACCAATTCCACATCGGACCGGGTGTCCGCCAACGGCAAACCCCTGATAGTCTACAATATGCCCGGTACCAGTTCAGGTCTTACGCCTTATGAGTTGTATATGAAAGGGGGTCTTTTTGTCTTTGATCTTTCAGGGCCGGATCCCTCTATGTATTGGGATAGCGAGGGTATCCGGACCGGCTACTGGGTGCAGCGAACCCATCAGTATCCGGCGAATGCGGAAACCGCCACTCGGCATACCGGGTTTAAGGCAGACCGTTTCCGGAACCCCCGGATCATTACCAGCGGCATGAACATCCACGTAAGCTACCACGACCAGATCACCCGGTCCCTGAAATACTGGTACGGCCGCGAAGGAATGCCGGCTTCAGGTACTTCTGACACTAATGTCCGCGATTACTATTGGCGCAACCAGACTGTGGCAACCGGCTTTCCCGCCCAGCGCTGGGTAAACCTGGACGGCGGTTGGGAATATAACGACATCCGTGATTCTACCACGAACAGTACGAGTGCTACGACATACGGCGCTACTAACCGGGTTCGAGGTCACAACATCCGCGGCGGCGATTTCGTCGACAATGTTGGGGGTCTTTCGCCCGCCGGAACTGTTGGCGACACTAAGAGGTACTACACCGATTTCGCCACTACCCAGCGGGCCGCGGGGCTCTGGAACGCCATCGGCCTGACAACCACCGGTACGCCGGTGATCTTCTACTACGACATGACCGATCAGAAGCTCATGTTCACCGCCAGCAGTTCCGCCGCGCCGGTTACGGGCGATCCCTGGTCCGCGCCGGCGGCCATCACCACCGCCCAGAGCAAAACCGGCGAGTACGTGTCCGCCCGGATCGGCGGCAACGGCCATTACCACCTGGCCTACCTGGACCGGGCCGCCATGGCCCTGGTTTACGCCCGAAGTACGGACAGCGGCGCCAACTGGACTACCGTGGAGGTTGACCGGACCGGGGCCGTGGGCCGCTGGACCGATCTTTCCCTGGACGCCAACGGAAACCCCTGGATCGTCTACGAGGACCTTGACCGGCAGGGCACCTACGACGGCGTCAAAGTGGCCTATATCCCCGGTCTTTCGGCCTACGATACCACGCGCTATACGGGCCCCGGCAACTGGGAAACCATGAACGTTCCCAGCCGGGCCAAGAACGAAGCCGATGCCCGGCTGAACATTGAAAACGCGCCCACCACAGCCCTGCAAAACAACACTTTGGGCTGGATCGCCGCGGTGGGGTATCAGGAAGGCAACGGGGGCCGCTTCCGGATTGCCAAGTTCGTAAAAGAAGACTAGGGGAGGGCGATCATGAAGGGTTTGAATGTGAAAAAGGAGCTTGTGATGAAACGGGTGTTAAAAAACGGAACCCTGGCCCTGGCGGCCCTGACCGCCCTGTTCCTGGGCTGCGAAAATTTTATCGAGAAACAGCCCTTCCAGGCCGGCCTGGGACGTATGGTCGACCTGGAAACGCCCACCTTTAGCCTGGACAGCCACGGGCCCAACGCCTTTATCCGGGGCGTGGAAACATTCTCCGGGACCGCCGCCGACGATGTGGAGGTCCGGGAGGTTCAGGTCAGCGTCAAGAGCGGGCCCTTTACGGCTGTGGCCTACGACGCCGCGTCGGAACGCTGGACCATGACCCTGAACCTGGCCGCGAAAGACGCCCTGGGCAATGCGGTCTTTGAGGACGGCCCCTTTACCCTTCAATTCAGGGTCTGGGACAATTCGGGCCGGACGCCGCTGACCACCGCCAACTACGCCTTTACGGTGAAGAACGGCTTCCCCTCCCTGGAACTCCAGATCCCCGCGGTGAACGGCTCCCGGACGGGCACGGAATTGTGGACCGGCGAGGAGACGGGCTTTAACGATTCCAAACTCAACACCGCCGCCGGAAAAAAACTTACCGCCACGCCCTCCAACGGCTCCCTTATCGGCATCGTTACCGACCTTTCGGGGATCCACGAGGATTACCCCCAGATCAAATTCTGGCCCGCCTATAACGACGACCTCTTGGCGACTGACCGGGACGACCCGGACGGGCCCACCTCGGGCGACCCGGGCGCGGCATTAGGTGCGGATGGTGAATATTACTGGTCATACGGTGATACCGATCCCAGCCCCGCCCAGCCCGGAGTCATTCTCTACGGCGGCTGGCACAAAGCCGATGTCAACCCCAATGACCGGGCGGAGAATTCCTTTACCTTTACGTTTCCCCTCCTTAAATACAAAGAGGTGGGCGGCCAAATCAGGGCCACCGAAGACCCCCTGCCTGTTGGCTCCTACCGTTTCCTCTTCAAGGTCAAGGACAATCTGCCGGGGAGCGAAGAAATTGTGTACCCCGTGTATGTCCCGGCAGGCTCTGATTATCCCAACCAGTATCTGGAACTGACCCTGGAGGCTCCCGCCGCCGCGCCGGACATCGCCCTCTACGACCTGGGCCATCCGGCGGAGACGGATCCCGCCCATCCCGCGTTTACAACCAACAACGCCGGGGCCCTGGCCGCCACCTACCGGGCGCCCCACCGCTACATCGACGACAACACCATTGCCAACAAGAACGGCCTTATTTTTAGCGACCTCAGCAGTCCCCACACCGGGGCCACTCCCTTCTTTACGCTGCGGGTCAAGGCCAGCCACGAGGACGGCATCCGCTACGCCCGTCTGACGGTCCGGAAGGAAGGAAGCGCCGCGGAGCCGGAGACACTCTATTTTGCCGGCGGCACCCCTTCGACCCCCGCGGCGGGCGCTACCATCCCGGCCGGCGGCCCCGGCGATCCCCCGGCCCGGCTCTTCACCTATGAGCCCCCCTGGAGTTACTTTACGTCCAATGGGGACGGAACCTATTACTACACCGTAACCGCTTCTTCCAAATCCGGGGTGGACGCCACCGAAGTCTATACCATCAGGGTGGACACCGTTCAGCCCGTTACCCGGATCAACAACATCCTCAGTTCCATCAAGAACGAGACAAACGAAAAAATCTTTACCCTGAACGGCCAGATCAAACTCCAGGGCCTGGCCTACGACAGCGAAACGGGGATCCGCAGCGGGGCAGGCAGCGTCCGCTGGGTCTTTTTGAAGAACACAGGCCTAAGCCCCGATGCGGCGGCCTTCCGGACCGCCCTGGACGCGGATACCGCCTTTATGGGCGATGATTCCGCCTGGGCAAAGTTCCGGGGCGATCTTTCCGGCAGCCCCTTTACTTCCGCCCTTATTAACACCGCCAATGCAACCATGTTCCCCGGCGGCGGCGGGGAATACACCCTCTTCCTCCTTTCCCAGGATTCGGCCTATAACCGCTTTGTTGACGAGTACCCGGTAACAATCGACCAGGATTCCGATCTTCCCGTCGTGGAAGCGGTGGGCATGACCGCGGAGGCGACACAGGCGGAGCTTGAAAACGGCGACTACCCCGGCAATATTTTCAGCAGTTCCAGCAAATTTACCATCCGGCTCCGGGACGACGACGCCCTGAACACCGGGGCCGGAACCGGCTGGGGAACCGTAACCGTAAAAATCACGGGAAACATCAAACTGGACGGCACGCAGGCCACCGCGACCCTGACGCTTCCGGCGGGAGGACTTACCCGGACCAGCGAGAACCGGGCCGGCTTTGAAATAACCCAGACCCAGCTTGCCGCCGCCCTCTACGCGGCTTCGGGGAGCGAGTTTCCCCCGGCCACCGCCCTTCGGGACGGGTACTACGAACTAACCGTAAGCGTTAGTGACCAGCAAAGCGCGGCGGAGTCTGCCAACAGCGTACCGAAAACTCCGGCTACGGGAACGCAGACAATTTTCTTTGCCAAAAATACCGCGGATCCCCGGGTGAATTTTGCCAACCCCGTAACGGGCGGCTATTATCAGGGGCTGATCACGGTGAGCGGCGTTCTGGAGGATGACGGCCCCATAGATACGGCATATCTTAAAATCAGCCTCCCCGCGAATCCGGCGGGGGGCGACTGGTCCAGCGGGCCCTTTGTGGACGCCCTGGCCGCGCCCGGTGACGGCGGCTACAGCGCGACGATTACCCCCGCCGGGACGAACCCCGATCCGGTGAGCGGCAAATACCGCTACGATTTTTCCATCCCCGGCGTCAATGTGGGAACCCTGTTCACCGAGGAATTCAGGATCGGTCTGGAGGCCCAGGACGTATTTGGCCGGAAGACCGCCAACGTCCAGGTGATCATCAAGGTCGATACCGACCCGCCGGTGATCGAAATTATGGAAAGCGAATTCAACCATCTGACCGTCATGAATGGACGGGAAAATAACGTCAACGGAAAGGTCTCGTTCAAGGCCTATATTTTTGACGGCGAAAGCGGGCTCCCCGCTTATGCCTCCGCCACGGCGCCCCGGTACTGGTTCCTTCCCGCAGGCGATTCCGCGCCCTCCTGGACCACTTCGGGCTACGCGGTATTGGGGACCCCCGATGCGGAGTCCCGGTTTGGGGCAACTATCGACACCCGGTCCTATAACAGCCCCGCCACCGGCGCCTATAAGCTCTGGGTTCTGGCCCAGGACAAGGCCGGCGTTACCGGCTTCAATTCCTTTGACCTCTACCTGGATCAGGCCACCGATCTGCCCTGGCTGGATTTTGAAACCCTGACCCCCTACCGCTCGGTAAACTACGATCCCCTGAATCCCGGCACCGAATACACCGCGGGCAATCCGGCAACCTACGCGGTGGAGGCCATCGCGGACAGCGGTATCCTGATTTCCGCGGTCATTTACGATGATGACGGCTTTAACACATCCCACACCGTGGATATTCAGTACTGGGACGGCTCCGGCGGCGAACCGGCGGAGAACGCTGCGGATGTAGCGCCGGGCTGGAAAGTTTCCGGTGTTAATACGGTGGGCGGCAGCCTGGTTAGCCTTACCGCCTTCCAGTTCAGCTTCTATCTGCCCACCGATACGGCGGAATCCGGTTTCCTGGGAACCGGCGAGGGGCCGAGGAAATACCGGTACCGGATTCACGACGCGCTCCCGGCGGGCAAGCTGGATGATGTTACTGCTTCAACGCCGTGGAAACAAATCTACTTTATCCTGGACCGGCAGGCCCCGGAGATAATTTTTGACCCCGTTCCGCCTGAATCCAACCCCCAGGGCTCCAATTTCCTGAAACCCGCGGACACGGGTTACGCGACCGAAGCCTTTATCCAGGGGACCGTCAGTGAAGCGTACCTGAATATTTTCAAGTACCTTGACTATTCCATGTATATTTCGCCCACCCAATCCATTAACGGGCGGCTGACGCTGACCGGGAATTCTCCCTATAGCTGGAAAATCACCTACAAGGAACTGGACGACAAGCTGAAAGCCGCGGGACTGGCGGGCGGCTGGTACGAAACCGCCCCCGGCAACGGGCTTCCCGATCAGAACTACGTGGTTAAATTCTTTGTAACCGACGACAGCAACAGCATGACCACCAGGGACTGGAATTTCAGCAAGGACAGCACCGGGCCGGTTATTACCTTTAACGTGGACGCCTCGGCAGCCGCCGCGAACGCGGCGATTCTGAAATCCGTCCGGCCCGCCCTGAAAGGGAGCCTGCGGGACGCCAACAGCCTTACGCCGCTGGATGTTCTCCGGCCCTACTACTACCGGTTTGATTATACCGGCGCGGCGGACAGCAACCCCGGCGATATTGCCAACTGGTCGACGGGGACCGCCGAGGGGCTGGGCAATAACGTGAACTGGGAAATCGACATTACCAACGACGCGGACAATACCATCCCGGCCAACCGGCTGGAGGACGGCCTCCACCGGCTGGACATCAAGGCCGAGGACGCCCTGCACTCCTGGAGCAAGGTCTATACCGGCGCGGCCACCGTGTACTTTAAGGTAGACACCACGGCCCCTGTCGTGGCCTACACCCCCCCGCTGCTCCCGGTGTATCAGGTAACTAACTCCGCTTCCAGTACGGTAGTTCTGGAAGGAACCGCCGGCGACAACCTCTTTGCCTCCATCAGCGCCGAAATCGGCAGGGCCGGAGCCGCGCTGCTGCCCCTGAGCAGCTTCCCCGCCAGTTCCTACCGTATTGAGTACAAAAACACGTCCAACGTATGGGTTACCGCCCCCGCGTGGACTACGATCGGCGCGTCCCGGAACGTTGAGTGGCGGATTACCCTGACCGGAACCCTGCTGCACCACGCCTCCCTGGGGGCGGACGCCAATTTCCAGGACTTTGTCCTCCGGGTTACCGCCCATGACGAGGCCGGGCGGACCACCTGGACCGAATGGAATTTCAGAAACGACCGGCAGGCTCCGGCCTATACGCTGATTAGCGCCGCCGCGCCTGACGGCGCCCTGTACCTCCAGGAAGGCAGCCCGAGAATCCAGGCGTCCTTTGCCGATGCCAGCGGCGTTACGGAAGTAACCGCCCTGGTTCAGAAGTACACCTATAGTTCCGGTTCATGGCCTGCCGGAAACAACGGCGAGACCAGAACCCTGTCCAGCCTGGGCCTGAACACCGGGGAAACGGTGAACTGGACCCTGCCGCTGGGCAGCGCGGGAACCGGGGCTCTGGGCCTTACGGACGGCTGGTACCGCCTGCGGCTGACTCCCGCGGACGCAGCCGGCAACACGGCGGCTTACCCTGCTGCCAACGACTGGCAGTATTTCTATGTTGACCGGAACAACCCCGAACTTACCGTGGCGAGCCCCGCGCCCAGCGCCATCCTCAAGGATATCGTAAATGGGGGGAACCATTATATCGAGGTAACTGTTGATACCCAGGACGGAGCGGACGGAAACAGAATAACCCGGATGCGGGCGAAACTGGTCCCCAAGGGAACGGCGGAAGAGTCGATCCCCTGGCCGCTTGACACGAGCGAAGCCGTTTTCCGGCCCGGCGCTTACGCTATTTCCTATCACCAGACCCTCAAGGTGGCTACGGCGTCCTTTGATGCCAATGGCTATATTCCCAGCGGTGAATACACCCTCTATGTCCAGGCCGAAGATTCCGGGGGCCGTGCGGCGATGGCGGATTTTAGCGTAACCATTGACAACAGCCCGCCGGAACTGGAAATAGAAAGCCCCTATATGGGCCCCGCCGCCGGATCAACAGAAGTAATTGGCGGCGTAACCTACACCCGGCTGCACCAGCCGCTGGAAGTTTTTGGCGAGCGGGCCTTTGTCGGCAGCGCCAGGGACAACAACACGGTGAAGAATCTCCGCTATTACCTGGGGCAGACGCCTCCGGCGGTGGGGGACTCCTCCCAGGCTGATTGGGCGGCAACCACTCCCTGGCGGAACGCCGGATTCCAGGGCACCAACGCCGCGGACATGACCCTCTGGTCGGGAACCTATTCCTGGCAGTTGGACTTCCCCAACATTGACCGCTTCCTGCCTAAACTGAATCCGGGCAGCGAATATGTGAACACCGTCCCCTATGTGGGAGCCACGCAGGTGGATCCCCTCCTGACCGGGAGCCGGGAAATCTGGCGGATGCCCCTGTACTTCCGGGTGGAAGACAGCGCGGGCAACGTGAAGCTGTACGTGCAGGACCTCTGGCTGGACCCGGACGGCAGCGTGCCCAAGACCTATATTGAAAGCCATAACGATGAAGCGCTGGTGGGCGGCGCCATTACCGTGGGCGGTACGGCCACCGATGACTTCGGCGTCTACGACATCAGCTTCCGGGTCTGGAAACTGAATGCCGGCGGCAGCCGGACGGGAACCGTCAATCTGAAACAGGACGGACGGTATTCGGCATACGCGGCAGACAACCGGACCACCACCCTGGGCGGGGACTACGCCGGCGGGGACTGGTTCCGCTACAGCAGCAGCGCCGAAGTGAGCGGCCTGAGCCCCGTCTCCTGGAGCTTTATCATCAACAACTACGGCGAACTGAACCCCCCGGACGGCCAGGCCGAGCAGCGGATCGAGGTGGAAGTTTTCGCCTGGGACGCCAATGCGCCCAATTACGCGGTTCAGGGCGACAACCACGGTGTGCCGGATAGGGTGAAGCTCAGATTCAGCAACACCGCGCCGGTGATTGAAAATATAGAGATAACAACAACCAGTTCTGCGGCCTACACCAACGCGCCCTACACAGGGGGGATGAAATTTACCGGCGGCTTTAGCATGGAAGCCCATGTCTGGGTCTCCAACAGCACCGAGTTTAATTCCATCAGCTACCAGGGCGCGGAAATGGCCGCCGCCCACAGCTTTGCCTCCGTCGCGAACGGCTCCTATGACATGGGAAACGGCGCGGGAACCGTTACGGTCGGGAACCCTGATTATACGAAAACCGGATTCACGGGCAAAAAGATTACGATTAGCGGCCTGGATCCGGAGAAACTGCAGGGCCGGAACAGCGGCGGGACGATGAACGACCCCACCTGGGGTCAAACCCGCTACAAGGACAAGGGGGCGGTCTACAGCCTGAACCTGAAAGTAGAAGACACCATGAGCCCCACCCATTACTATGCGGAACAGCGCTTTGAGTTCCGGATCGACAACTTCTTCCCCACCGCCGCGCTGACCGGCACCGCCGCCGCCGCCGAACCCTGGCTGGCGGGAAGCAGCGCCCTCCTCTCCGGAACCTTCCGGGATGACGACAGCTCAGGCAGCGTCAGCGGCGGCGCCAGCGGCCTGCAAAAAGTCGTGGTCTGGTTTACCAGGGGCGGCTCCGGCGTTCCTCTGGACGCCGCGACATCGGCCCATACCTACACTGAGGAGGCGGCTACCGGCCGGGCCGGGAACGCCGCTACCTCCTCCACGCCGATTCCCCTTTACCCCAAAATTACGCCCAACCGGGTCTCGTACCCCGACGGCGCATTCCAGCCGGAAGCCTTCTATTCGGGGGTTTCCATTGATTTTGCCGGGGAATCCACTATTGACCGGGACCTGGATCGCTGCGTGGAATTCTTCGATCCCCTGAGCGGCGCCTGGTCTGTCCGTCTGAACACGGAAAACATCGGTTCCGGCCCCATCACCCTGAATTACGCGGTCTTTGACGAGGCGGGCAACGGGCGCTACTACAGCAAAGATATTGTCATCAGAAACAAGACCCCCGTGATCAGCACGGTGATCCTCTACACCGATCTGTACGGCAAAGTCGCCTCCAACGAGACGACGCCGGTTTACACGCCCTTTACCTTTGACGGCAATCTGGAAAACGCCCGGAACAATCCGGGAACCCTGCTCAACACCCTAGACAACAGCGCCACCGGCTTTACCGTCCGCAAGAAACACCTGTCCTTTACGGTTCTGGTGAACGGCGGCAACAACAACCTGAATTTCCGGGTCAATTACAAGGGCGCGGGGACAACGGTTCTCGAAACCACAAGTCAAACCGGCGTCTCCCTTGGGGCGGGGGGCTTAACCTGGCGTACCCTTACCTTTGAGGGCACGGTCTTTGATACGATGCCCGATCTGGACAACGGCGTTTTTGAGATCACGGTCTGGGACAATATTACCGGCTCAGGCAGCGAGACGGGACAGCTTTCCGATACCCGGACCCTGGGGATCAACCTGGACAATGCGGACACCACCCCGCCCCAGGTGCTGATCCACGATCTGAACCCCCAACTGGAAACAGGGGTGGAGGCTACTCTGGCGGCCACCCAAACGGCGGTGGCCCAGCCCCTTGGCATCGGCAGCGACTACAACCGGAACCTGCCGGGTCTCTACAACCGGGGAACCCAGGCCGCGCCCGTACCTTCGGGCCACATCGAGCCCCGGATACAGAGCGTCCTGGGCGGCGAACTGGGGAGCCCCACCTTTGCCCGGGACACGGTGAGCGGCACGGTTATTATCCGGGGCTCCGCCTTTGACAGCCACCGGGTTAGGGATGTGAATCTGGGCCTGAACACGGGCGCCGGAACCTACGGTACGCCGGTGCTTCAGGCCGTGCGAGACGGCAGTACAAGTATGTGGAAACTCGAAGCCGTTTCCCCCGCTTCCGCCTGGGTGTACGAAGAATGGCGGCAGGACGGCCACTATGTGGAATGGGCCTATCTCTGGGACAGTGAAACCCTGCCCGCCGGTCTGGTGGTGGGGGCTTCCGGCCTCAAGGCCCAGGCCAGAGACGCAGCACCCAACAGCAGCGCCAACATAGACTGGAATTCCGGCGCCGATCCGGGGAATCTCAGGAGCGCCTACCATGAGTACAACAATATTACCGTGGAACTGGCCCCCTTTATTCTGGAGGTTCAGGACGCTTCCGGCGGGCTCCATCCCCGGTCAACCCAGGGCTGGTACAGCCTCTACCGGGAGGACAGCCCCGCGGCGATACACACGATCACGGGCTACAACCTGAAAGCATCGGGATCTTCGACCCTGAACATCGGGGACGGCCACATGGGAAGCCCGGTCAACCTGACGCAAACCAGCCCGGACAAAAACAGGCTGACCTTTAGGCTTGCCGCCGCCACCGTGAGCGGCAAGATCACGCTGAAAACCACGGGGGGCGCGGCGGTGGAGGCGGTCAACAGCCGGCTGGAAAAAATCAACCCCTGGAACCTGGAACAGAACACCGGCGCGGGCCGGGAGATCTGGGATCACGGCAGTTTCGCCCACATCTGGCGGGCCCGGGAGGGCGACTATTTTGACGGCAGCAACGGCGGTTCCGACTTTGCCATGGCCGTACACCCCGGAGACGCGGGCCTCTGGGCCTCCTGGGTGAACCGGGGCGCCTTCCGGACCTACCATTCCTACTACGACAACGTCAACGTCAGTACGAAAAATACCGTTTACATCATGACGAGCCATGACCCCCAGCGGGAAACCGATGTCCATATCAACCCGACCCTCCATACCGGAAACATAGACGTACAGGGTACTGGTGACTCGCTGTCTACCAACGGCGTCCGGCGGAGCGGCGTTACCGTGGCCTACATGAACCTGGCGGCCTATACCCATGACCATAGTGCTGACGATGAGACTGGCGGCATCGCGGTCTACGATAAAAGGGCCCCTCGCTATAACCGGGAGTCTCTAAGCGGCACGGCCTATGCGATGGAGAACGTGTATAGAAGCACCGATCACGTATCGACCCGCTTTAACCGGCCCCGGGTGGTTACCCACATGGTCGCGGGTCCCACCGACGGTCAAAGCCGTGTCCATGTGAGCTACTACGACAATATTTCCAAACAGCTCCGCTATGCCAGCGTTACCAGCAACATCACAACCAGCACAAGCATCGGCAATGGCGCCGGGACTCCCACCAACCAGGCGGTGGACGGCAGCGCCGCTACCGAGAATGTGGGTTCCTGGTCCGCCATCGACTACCTGAGCGGCGGCCAGCCCATCATCGCCTACTATTCCGACACCAGGGAAACGGTAAAACTGGCCTATAGGGACGGAACGGGCGCGGAGTGGACAGCCCCGAGGGAAATCATGGGCTGGCCCTATGAGGCGTGGAACTGGGGCTCTTTAAATGCAAATAACAAAGGCGCTTGGTTAATAGCCAACTACGGCATTGTCAATGGCGCTCCCGGTACGGGGAATTCCGGCACCACTAACGCCGGCAATAACAACACCGCCCGGACAAACGCATGGACAGCCATGTCGGAGGCCGCGCGGGAGGCCTATTTGAAGGCCGAGCCGGATTCGTGGAGGACAGGAACCTGGCTATTCGCCGACTACATCTGGCCTGCCAGCGTAACAAGCGCTGGTAACAGAAGCGACTGGCTGGAAAATAATTTTGGTATAACGGGTACCGATCTTGGTACAACGAATAACACCACCACCCGGTCAAACGCATGGCTAAACATGACGCCCGCCCAGCGGCTGGACTGGCTGATCGCCCGGAGAGATGCGCTAATTGCCCCGCTTTACTGGGACGCCGCCAATCTCATCTGGCCGGCTACTTCTAATTTTGCCGATGCTACCAATCAAAGCACCTGGCTGGCCCAGCATTACGGGGTAGACCTCGACGCCGCCGGCCTGGGAGCGACGTCGGCGACTAAAGTAGCCTCGTGGAACGCCTTGACTAACGATCAGCGGCGGGTGTTTCTGATGGAACATCAAAACAGTTGTACCTGGGCCTTTGCAAACACCAGCGGCGGAACCGGCACGTGGAAAATAGGCGATCTCCTGGACTCCGGCGACGACTACTACCAGGGCTCCGGCCTCTATGTGGCGCTCCGGGTGGACCGGAAGGGCGCGCCCTCCAGCGACATTATCCATGTGAGCTTCTACAATTCCCGGAACAATACCCTGGTCTACGCCACGGGTACGGTCAACAGCTTTGTTACCGGCGGGAACGGCGGCCGGGGAGTCTTTAACTTTACCAGCATGGAGGTGGATACCAGTCTGTCGGGCGGCGCCTGGTCGGACCTGAGCCTGGATCCCCAGGGGAACCCCTGGATCAGCTACCGGGATCAGGCGGGCTTCCGGGTGGCCCACCGGAACCTCAGCCAGTTTACCAAACCTTCGGTAGACCGCCTGGGCCATGACAACACCGGCTGGGACGCGGCCAGGGCAACGATCGGCTTCAACGTCCTTGACGGGCGTCTGAATATCGAGACCATCAGCAATACGCTGGCCGCAAACCAAGGCTGGAACGCCGCGGTGGGCTACCCCTCGGACGCTTATTTCCGGGTGGCCTACCGGACGCCCGCCGCAGCGGCCATGACCATACCCGGCTGGTATGAGTAAAGGCCGGGCAACGCCCCTTCTCCGCGGCCCCTGGCTTTTTGCCGGGGCCGCGGCGTTGCTGTTGCTGCTTGCCGGGCTGCTGCTGCTGCTCCGGCCCCGGCCCGTCTGGGTGGTGGAGGAATCCCTCTCCGCGGACTGGGGCCGGGTTCTCCGGGAAGCGTCCCCGGCGCCCCCCTTTACCCGCGTTGCGGCGCTCTCCCCGGAGGGGGCCTTTTCCCCCAAGGGCCGGGGTTTCCTTATCACCGCCCGGCGGGACCGGATCTCCGGGGACAAAACCGGCACGGCGGACGCTCCCGGCGAAACCGGCCCCGTGGCGGTCTACCCCTGGCTGTCCCAGACCCGGCAATGGCGGGACGCCCTGGCCCTGGCCGCTGATCCCTGGATGATCTTCCGCAAGCTGGGAGACCCCCTGCCGGACCGCCGCCGGGTGGAAGCCCCCGGCTCCGGGGTTCTTATCTGTCCCGGCGGCGAGGCCCCGGCGGTATTCGCCTGGATCAGCCAACTGGTGCAGGACAGCCCCGGCGCTTTTCCCGGCGAAATCCAGCGCTGGCAGATCGAAGAAGAAAACCTCTTCCAGGGCCGCCGCTTCCAGAACGGCGCCCGGAATTACACCTGGGTTGACGTATGGCCCCTGCTTTTCCGGGACAATACGGCCTGGGTTTACGCCCCCCTCAGCCTGATCCGGGAACTGCCCCCCTACCGTATGGGCCTTCTGGAGGCCTCCCGGTTCCCGGAAAAAACAGGCTGGAACGAATACGGCGTTCAGGCGGACATACTCTGGGCCCTTCCCTTCGGCTGGAAGCCGGATCACAAGGACCTGGAGGCCGCTTCCGAATGGCTGAAAGACCCGGCCATTCAAACCCTAATCGCCAACCGGATCAACTGGGTTCCCGCGCACCCGCTGGGAAGCCCCTACAATACCGTTTCCTGGGAGGCCCAGATGGCGTGGATAAACAGTTCATTTGTATGGCAAGGAGTGGAAAATGCGAAAACTGACGGCTAAAAACAACCGCCGCGGCCTGGGGGTCTTCCTCCTCGTTACGGGTATGTTCCTGTTTCTGGATACGGCGCTCTGGGCCGGAGGCCGGAAGGACAAGAGCATCTCCGGGGCTGCCGAGGGCCGGCAGGTCTGGCAGAAAGAATTTCCCCTGGGGGATCTTAAGCCCGGCAAATACAATGTGCTGGTTCAGGCCAGGGATTCCGCGGGCAATGTGGCCCAAAGCGGCCCCTTTAACGTGATCCTCGATCCCATGGCGGGGCTTCCGGCGGCCCGGGTGGTAAACCCGGAGCCCGGACAGGTTCTCCGCCAGGATATTCAGGTTATCGGCGTGGCGTCCGGGCGCTTCGGCGTGAACCAGGTTATGCTCAAAATGGATGACCGGGAATACAGCGCCGCCGATGGAACCGACTACTGGAGCCGCCGGATCCGCATCGACGACTGGACCGAAGGGCGCCATACCCTCTACGCCCAGGCCTTCGACTCCAAAGGCATGGCGGGTCCCGAATTTTCCGTCTCCTTTATTATTGACAAGGCCCCCCCGACGATGGAAATAACCAGCCACCAGACCGGCCAACTGGTCAGCGGCGCTTTTGACCTGGCAGGCCAGGCAGACGATCCCAATAACATTGCTTCCATAGAATACAGCGCCGACGGTGAACACTGGACGCCCCTGGCCTTCAAAAAACAGCGGGGCAAAACCTCGGTTCTGTTCAGCGTCCCCATCCGCACCAAGACGATGGAAGACGGGCCCATGGTCTGCTACCTTCGTTCCGCCGATACGACCGGCGCGTCCATCACCCGGCCCTATCTCTTTTTTGTGGACAACAACAGCCCCGAACTGGAGATTCTTTCCCCTGGCCGGGACGAGGATGTCTACGGCAAGGTTCTGATTTCAGGCCGCATCTACGACCGGGTGGGGGTGGAACGTTTCTATTACGAATGGGCCGGTGAAACGGTGGATATTCCCCTGCGGCCCGGCGATCCCTTCTGGACTTTTCCGCTGGAAATTTCCGCGGCCCAGAGCCGGTCCAGCCCCCTGCGGATCACCGCGGTGGACCGGAGCGGCAATACCGTTACCCTGACCCAGCGGCTCCAGGATAACCGGCGGAACAAGACGCCGGTCGTAAGCATTGACTACCCCGGCGATCGGGGCCTTTCCTCCCTGCCGGTGAACGGGGCCGTGTATGGCCGCATCGCGCCGGGCTTCCTGCCCGCATCGGTAATTCTCGAAGGCCAGACGGAATACCTGGACGCCCGGTCCACCTTCCGTATTCCCCCGGAAATGATCGCCGCGGGCCGGAGCAGCGTAAAACTCTGGGCCCTTTCCGAAGACAAAGTGATGGGCGAACCGCTGACCCTGCGGCTCAACCGGCTGACTACTCCCCCGGCGGCCCTGGCGGACGGAACCGTTCCCCAATACGATCTGACCCCCTCGGCGGTTACGGTGAGCGCGCCGGCCCGCTATGCCTGGGTTTCCGATACCTTTACCCTCCAGGGCGCGGTCAGCGCTGCCGGCGCGCGGGTGGAATACCGCTTTTCCCCCGAGGATCCCTGGAAGCCCCTCGGCGGCGGAGATAGCCGCTTAAACGCCAATATCAGCCTGGCGGATGTCCCCGACGGGCCCCTTCATTTTGAACTGCGGACTATCCGGCAGGGGGTGGAGAATTTTCCCTATTATTATCCCCTGAATAAATACAGTTCCGGCCCGGAGATTGCTTTTCTCTTTCCCGCGCCGGAGTTGGGCAGCGTTCACGGCACGGTAACGGTAACGGGTTTTGTCGATTACACCGTTCCCCTTCAGAGCCTTGCCTGGTCGGTTAATGGCCGCCAATGGACGCCCCTGCCCCTGTCCGCCAAATACGGGCGGATGGAATTTTCCTTTCCCTGCGATTTTACCGCCCTGAACAACGCCAGGGGCAGCCTGACCGTCCGGGCGCTGGACGCCGCGGGCGTAACTACCGAAAAGACGCTGGATGTAAGCTTTGACGCCTCCGGCGATCTGCCGGTTCTTGTTATCAACACCCCGGCGGATCAACAGGTGATCACCGGCAATTTTGAAGTATCCGGCGTCGCCTTTGACGATGACAGCATTACCGCGGTGTACTGGCGGATCCGCAGGCCCGGCGATTCGGGCCGGGGGGAATTTACCAAAATTTCCACCACCCAGAGTTTTCAGGCCGCGATTCCTTTTTCCGCGGTGGTTGACGGCGAAAATATTCTTGAAATTTTCGGCGAGGACGTTTACGGCGTCCGGGGCGATCCAACGGCGCTGACCCTCCGGGTTAGTACGGCGGCCCCGGTAACGACCGTGCAGTCCCCCCAGTTGGGTAAATACAGCCGCCGGGAAATTACCGTCAGCGGCGTTGCTTCCGACGCCAACGGCATTGCGGAAGTCCTCGTCTCCATGGACAACGGCGTTACCTACCAGAAAGCCGAGGGCGGGGAAAGATGGAGCCTGAACCTGAACACCGCCGCCTATCTTGACGGCGCGTATTCGGTTCTGCTGCGAACCATCGACAAATACGGGGTGGAGTCTTTTTCCAACACCCTGATCAATATCGACAACACCCCCCCGGAAATCACCCTGGGGGCCCCCCGTGACGGGGAAATGGCCGGAACATTCCTGGGCGTGGCGGGCCTGGCGGTTTCGGGGCTGGACGTTACGGGCCAGGCCCATGACGCGGTGGGGCTGGAAAGCCTTTCCATTAAAATGATCAACCTCCAGGATGTCAGCCGCCAGGTTTCCTTCGCGGTGAATCCCAATTTTGTCATCCAGGAATCGCTGGACGTTTCCCGGCTTCCCGCGGGCCAGTACAGTCTCAAACTCAACGCCCTGGATTTTGCGGGAAACGAAACCACCGTAACCCGGAATGTTTTTGTCTCCCTGAACCGGAACGCCTCGGAACTGGCCCTGGTCAACCCCATGCCGGGGGAACACCATACCGGCCCCCTGGTTATTTCCGGCCAGATTACCGGATCGGTTATTCCCAGCCAGGTTACGCTCCAGATTGACGGCCAGAATTACACCATGGCCGACGTGGACGCCTACGGCATTTTCTACCACGACTATCCCCAGGAACGGCTTGTTCCCGGTGCGGTCATGCGGGTTTCCGCCTTTTTTAACACCCCCACAGGCGACCGGATCGAAAGCCCGGTTCACGAGATCAGCGTAAACCCCTGGGGGCCCGCCCTCCAGGTGGAAAGCCACCAGGACGGCGATGTGATCACCCAGCGGCCCTGGCTTTCGGGTCGGGCCTGGATCGCCATGCCGGACGAGGAAGCGGCGGCCCTGAAAAGGGCTGATAAAAAACAGCTTGCGGTCAGGGACGTGCTGATAAGTTTTGACAACGGACGGTCTTTTGAAAAGGCTTCGGGCAAAGAACAGTGGAAGATTCGCCTGGAGACCGGCTCTTTTGCCGCCGGGCCCCTGCCCATTATTATCCGTGCCGAATTTGAAGACGGCCGTTCCGTTGTCCGCCGGATCCTGCTGATGGTGGATACCAGCGCGCCGGCGGTGGAAACCGTGTCCCCCGCGGAAAACAGCACCCACCGGGACACCCTGCTGGTGTTCGGTTCCGCCTCGGACGATTACGACCTGGAGACCGTGGAATTGAGCCTCCGTCCCGGCGACAAGGCCGGGTATTCGGCGCCCCAGTTTATCCAGGGCCTCTATGCCGATTTTCACGTTCTGGGCGCCACGCCTTATGAGTACGGGCTTGGCCTGACCTTCTTTGAAAACAATGTGAAGCTCCAGTTTCAGGCGGGGCAGGCCGAACCCGGCGTCCGGTATACCGGCTGGGTATTCGGGATCAAGCTGCTGGCCAATGTGGCCCACCTGCCCTTTGAATATTTTTGGGGGCCCGACTGGGCGTTCTTCTCCATGTCCTTTGCCCTGGGCGCGGATTTTTCCATCTTTACCATGGAACCGGACAAGGGCGACAAGGAAGTGTATATGGGCGCGATCCTGGGCCAGTGGGAATTTATCCGTATAGACTTTTCGCACGTTTTCCCCAAATGGAAGTACTTTAAAACCATCGCGCTCTATGCGGAACCTTCATTGTGGTTCGCTTCGTCGGATATTAAGGCCGCGGCTATTCCGCGGATCTGTTTCGGGGCCCGGTGGAGCCTCAATTAGGAACATAAGGAGCAAAAAATGCAGAGGAAACGGATTCCTGAAACAGCCCGCCCCCTTTACGGCCTCCGGGGGCTTGTCCTCCTGCTGGCGCTGTGCCTGCTTTCTTCCGGCCTCTGGGCCCGGGGAAACAGGGACACGGCAACCCAGACCGCGGAAGGCAGTGAGGTCTGGCAAACCACCTTTGATGTAACCGGCAATAAACCGGGGGTCTACAATGTTATTGTCAACACGCAGGACGCCGCGGGCAACCCGGCCCAAAGCGGCCCCTTTAACATCAGGATTGATCCCGCCGCGGGTCTTCCCACGGCCAGAGTGGTCTACCCGGAAGCGGATTCGGTGATCCGTCAGAACCTCAACCTTATCGGCGTGGCCTCGGGGCGTTTCGGCGTCAGCCGGGTTGTGATCCAGGTGGACAACCAGGATCCCCAGACTGTTCAGGGCACCGAATACTGGGGCCGCTTGATTGACATTAAAAACCTGAGCGAGGGCCCCCACCTGATTCGGGTTCAGGCTTTTGATTCCAAAAATCTGTCGGGGCCCGAATCTTCCGTTTCGTTTATCATAGACCGGGCCAGTCCGGTCATCGAGCTTTCCAGCCATAAAACCGGCGACATTATCAGCGGCAACGCCGCCGTTTCGGGCCGCCTGGACGATGCCAACGGCATCGAATCCGCCGCCTACAGTCTTGACGGGGAGGACTTTACGCCCCTGGGCCTGAAATCCCGGAAAGGGCAGACGGCCCGGGAATTTTCGTTTTCCGTCAAGACCCGCGGTCTGGAAGACGGCCCGGTGGTCTGCTATATCAGGGCCGCCGATACCACGGGGATGGAGACGGTCAAGCCCTATCTCTTTTTTGTGGATAACGAAGGGCCCCAGGTGGAAATTTTTTCCCCCCTGGCGGAAGACGATGTGCATGGCTTTGTGCAGGTTACCGGGCGGGTCTACGACCGGGTGGGCCTGAGCCGGCTCTATTACGTTTGGGGCGGCGGTGATACGGACATTCCCCTCCAGCCGGGGGATCAGTACTGGACGGCGGATTTGGATTTTTCCACCGCCGCGAAAAGCACCGGCAGCTTTACGGTGGTTGCCGTAGACCGGAGCGGAAACACCAGCTCCGCCTCGGTCCGCCTGCAGGACCGGCGGAAGATCAAAACGCCGGTACTGGTTATTGATTATCCTGCCAAAGCGGGACTGAACGCCATGCCGCAGGACGGGGCCATTTACGGCCATATTGAGCCGGGGTTTGACGCGGAGGCCGTCCGTATCGAGGGCCTGGCCGAAGAAATTCCCGCCCGCCCGGCCTTTCGTATTCCCCCGGAGCTTATTCCCAATGGCCGGGGCGTCCTGAAATTGCAGCCCAGGGCTACCGGCGCTGCCAGGCCGGGTTCCACCGTCCAGATTCGGACGAACAAGCCCGCCCCGGTCCCCGGCCCCGACGGAGCCATGCCGGAACTCAGCCTGAACCCGTCGCGGATTACCGTTACCAGTCCGCAGCCCTTTGGCTGGGTGGACGGCGCTTCCTTTACGCTGGAAGGCTCCGCGCCGGGAGCCGGGCGGGTGGAATTCCGCCTGGGCCCCCAGGAAGACTGGCGGCCCCTTTCCGCCGGCGCGGGGGGCGCGTTCCGGGCAACGGTGAGCGTTGATGAGCTTGCGGAAGGGCCTATTCACCTGGAACTTCGCAGTTATTCAGGCGGAACGGCGGACCAGCCGCTGTATTATCCCTTGAGCCGGACTGCCGGGGCCCCGGAGATCCGGATCGTCAGCCCCAATGCGGAACGGGGGCCGGTTCACGGAAATGTAACGGTCGCGGGGATCATTGACTCCGCCATGCCCATCCGGGCGGCGGCTTATTCCCTGGACAGGGTGAATTATACGCCCCTGGAATTCCGGGGCCGGGACGGCAGGGCCTGGTTTTCCCTGAGCGTGGATTTTAGCGCCCTTGCCCAGCGCGGCGGCGCGCTGTCCATCCGGGTTACCGGCGCTTCCGGCACAGTGTCCCTCCAGACCCTCCAGGTTCCTTTTGACAACTCCACCGACCTTCCCACCCTTATTGTCAACTCCCCCAATGAAGGGGCGGTGATCACCGGCGGCTTTGAAATATCCGGCGTCGCCTTTGACGATGACGCGGTTGCCGCGGTGAACTGGCGGATTCTAAGGCCCCGTTCCTCCCAGGGTTCTTCCGGCTTTACCCGGATTGAAACCACCCAGAGCTTTCAGGTTGCGGTTCCCTTTGACGCGGTAACGGACGGCGAAAACGTTATTGAAATCTACGCCGAAGATATGTACGGCGTCCGCAGCGGCGTTACGTCCCGAACCATCAAGGTCAGCTCCGCCTCGCCGGAGAACCGGGTAACCAGCCCCGGCATCGACGCCTACAGCCGCCGCCTGATCGTCGTCCGGGGAACCGCCTCGGACGCCAACGGCATTGAGGAAGTGCAGCTTTCCATGGACAACGGAAACACCTGGCAGTCCGCCAGGGGCGCCGAAAACTGGACCATGGATCTGAACACCTCGGCCTACCGGGACGGGGTTTATTCCCTTTTGATCCGCACGGCGGACAGTTTCGGCGTTACCGCCATTACCAACGCCTTGATCAATATCGACAACAGCCCGCCGGAACTGTCCCTGGGCCTGCCGAAAAATGATTCCCGGACGGGGAACGAGTTGTATGTCGCGGGCCGGGTGTGGGACAATATCGGATTGCAGGCCGCCACGCTGCAGTTGCTCAACACCGGCAATTCGAGCAGCAGGCTTTCGGTGGACCTGCCCCTGGACGAAGTGATTATGCAGCGTCTGGATACGTCCCGGCTTCCTCCGGGGGAATATATTCTGCGGATCAATGCGGAAGACCGGGCGGGAAACAGCATGATCGCTTCCCGGAAAGTTACCCTTGCCCGTGATTCCTCCGCCTCTGAGGTGGCGCTTTTTAACCCCGTGCCGGGCCTTGATTATTCGGGCCCCCTCTTTATCAGCGGCAGGGTTACCGGGGCGGACACTCCCGCCGCCGTAACCCTCTTTGTCAACGGCAGCGCTTCCTCCCTTATGGAAGTGGATCGCTACGGTTATTTCCGTTACCAGTACCCCGACGAAATGCTGAACCGGGACGGCCCGCTGGTTTTTGCCGCCGGCTTTGACGCGCCATCGGGGATGAAAATCGTCAGCAAGGATCATCCCATCAACTTTGTCCAGGAAGGCCCTGTTCTGATTATCGACAGCCACCGGGACGGGGAGGTGATCGCCGGACGGCCCTGGCTTTCCGGCCAGGCGGGAACCGCCGTGTCTCCCCTGAAAGAAGTGAACATGACCCGGAAAGAACGGCGGGATATTGCCGTCAAAGAAGTGTTAATCAGCTTTGACAATGGCCGCTCCTTTGAACAGGCTTCGGGCCGGGAAAAATGGAAGTTCCGCCTGGAGACCGGCGACTTCCCCCTGGGGAATTTGCCTATCCTGATCCGGGCCGTTTTTAACGACGGACGGACCGCTGTCCGCCGCCTGGTTCTGAATGTGGATACCAATGCGCCGGCGGTGGAAACGCTGGATCCCCCGGAGGACAGCATCCACCGGGACTCCATCGTGGTCTTTGGCTCCGCTTCCGACAATATGACCCTGGGAGCCGTGGAAGTAAGCCTCCGTCCCGGCGACAAGGCCGGGTATTCGGTGCCCCAGTTCATCCAGGGGCTCTACCTGGACGCCAACTTCCTGGGCGCCACTTTAGTGGACGGCGGGATAGGACTGAGCTTCTTCAAGGACAATGTGAAGCTCCAGGCCCAGGTCGGCCAGGCCCCCCTGCTGGATCCCTTTTCCGGGGAACGGGGCCGTTTTGTGGGACTGACCGCCGGCATCAAGCTGCTGGCCAATATCGTCTATCTGCCCTTTGATTATTTCCTGGGGCCCGACTGGTCCTTCTTCTCCATGTCCTTTGCTTTGGGGGCCAACTTCTCGTTCTTTACCATGGAACCTCCCCGTCGGCCTTCCATGTTCATGGGCGCCATCCTGGGCCAGTGGGAATTCGCCCGGCTGGACTTTTCCCGGCTTGTCCCCAACTGGAAGTACGCCCGGTCTTTTGCCCTGTATCTGGAGCCTGTCTGGTGGATAGCCTCTTCGGACGTGCAGGCCGAGACCATCTTCCGCTGCGCCATTGGCGCCCGGATGAATATTTTCTAACAAAAAAGGCTGTTCCAAAACTGGAGGTTTTGGAACAGCCTTGAACCGGCGCTTCGCGTTTTGGGAACGCCGCTTTATTATTGAAGGGGAAAAACCGGGCCTTCACCGGTTTTCATACCCGGAAGCTCCGGAAACCTGCCTAAACGGGTTTCCGGAGCTTTTCTTTTTCCCTAACTCTTCCCTTTTTCGTAGGGCTGCCCCGAGGCGCGGGGCGCGTAATCCTTGCCGCTGAAAACCACCAGCGTTACCAGGGTGATGATGTAGGGGAGGGCGTTAAAAAATTCCGGCGGCAGGAATTTGAGCTTCTCGATGTTGATGATATTCACCGCCAGGGCGGAGGAAAAGCCGAACAGGAAGCTGGAGCCCAGAATCCCCAGGGGGAGCCAGCGGCCAAAGGAGACCGCCGCCAGGGCGATAAAGCCCTTGCCGTTTATCGTGCTGACCGTGTACTGAATATCCTGCGTCAGGACGATACAGCCCCCCGCCAGCCCGGCCAGGGCCCCGGAAATCAATACGGCGATGTACCGGATTTTGAGGACGTTCACCCCCGCGGAAGCCAGCGCCTGGGGGTGTTCCCCGCAGGCCCGGAGCCGCAGTCCCCAGGGCCGTTTATACAGCACAAACCAGCTTACCGCCAGGATGATCAGGGCCAGATACAGGGTGGGGTAGATGCCGCCGAACCAGGACGGCATACTCATCCGGTAGTTTTGGGTCCGTTCCATGCGGAACAGGAGCTGGCAGAAAAACACGGTAATGCCGCTGGCCAGCAGATTGATCCCCGTACCGGAGATCACCTGATCCGCCCGGAGGGTGATGGACGCATAGGCATGGATCAGGGAAAAAAGGCTGCCCATGACCGCCGAAAGGAGCAGGGCCGTGGGTATGGAAAGCCCCGTGGCGGGTTCCAGAAAAAAGTGGGTGGTCGCCGCGGTCATGGCCCCGATAGCCATAAGCCCCTCCAGCGCAATGTTTACTACCCCGGCCCGCTCGCAGATCATCCCCCCGGTGGCGGCGATCAGGATGGGGGAAACGATCATAAAGGTCGAGGGGAGCATATTGAACAGAACCTGGAAAAAATCGATCATTTTTCTATCCTCCCGCTTTTCGCCGCGGCGGCATCCGGGGCCTCGTGGGTCTCCGGGGCCGGGGGCTGTTCGACCCCTTCCCTGGCTTTTGCCTTTTCCTTCATCTGCCACTCAACGAGGATCCGCACCCCCGCCCGCAGGGAGATAAAGACCACCACCAGTCCCATGATAATGGCGGTAATCTCCTTGGGAATCTGGCGGGCCTGCATCAGGGGCTGGGCGGATTTCAGCATACCGAAGAGCAGCCCCGCCAGCGTAGTGCCGATGGCGGTGGAGTTTCCCACCAGCGCCACGGCGATGCCGTCAAAGCCATAGCCGTCCTGCACCGACAGCACCCGCCCGCTGGGGAAAACCCCCAGGGAAACCGCGGCCCCCGCCAGCCCCGCAAAGGCCCCGGCAATAGCCATGGCCGCCGTGATGCTGATGTTCACGCTGATTCCCCCGTAGCGGGCCGCTTCCTTGTTCAGCCCCGTGGCCCGCAGGGAATAACCCAGCCGGGTTTTATTCATCGCTACCCAGTAGAATACAATGGCCCCGATGGTCAGCCAGAGACTGTAGTTCAGCCGGGAACCGTTGGTGAGGGCCTCCAGCAGGGGGCTGGAAAGCCGGGCGGTGGCGGGAAAATTCTGGGTTTTGAAAGTGTTGGTTCCGGGAATCAGCATGGTAAGATACCGGGAACTGTAGAGGGCGATATAGTTCATCATGATTGTCGCCACTACTTCGGACACCTTGAACCGGGCCTTGAAAAAGCCCACAATGCCCCCCCAGAGCGCTCCGGCGGCGATGGCGGCCAAAACCGCGGCAACCCAGTGAAGAACCGGTATCGGGGGGAAGTAGAGCGCCGTGAACTGGGCCGCCGTAAGCCCCGCAATGTACTGGCCCTCGGCGCCGATGTTAAAAAGGCCCGTCCGGGCCGCAAAGGCCATGGAAAAACCGCAGAGGATTAGGGGGATGGAACTGACCAGCCATTCCCCGATATACCGGACATTCTGTATCCATTCGCCATGCCGGCCCTGGGACAGGCCGCTTATGACTTGAAGGATCGCCTGGTACATTCCGGCGGGGTTCCTTCCGGTCAGGACGATGAGGAGCGTGGCTACGAGGAATCCCAGCAGTACCACCGCCAGCGAAACCAGTCCGTTGGACCCGGTAAAGACTTCGAGAATCTTCTTTTTAACCATGGACTCCTCCCATCATGGCGCCGATCCGCCGTTCATCCGCCTCTTCTACCGGGAGGATTCCCACAATCTGCCCCTTGGAAACCGCGGCGATCCGGTCGCAGAGGCCCAGAATTTCATCCAGTTCAAAGGAAATCAGCAGCACCGCCCGGCCTTTGTCCCGTTCCGCGATGATCCGGCGGTGGATATATTCGATGGCTCCCACATCCAGGCCCCGGGTGGGCTGGGCCACGATCAGCAGTTCCGGGGAAAAATCGATCTCCCGGGCGATAACTACTTTCTGCTGGTTCCCGCCGGACATGGATTTGGCGGGGGTGGCGGGGCCGTTTCCCGCCCGGATGTCAAATTCGGCGATAAGGTCCTGGGCGTGCCGGGTAATGGCGCGAAACCGGAGAAACCCCGCCGGGTTTGAATAGGGCCGCCGCCGGAAATTTTTCAGGATAAGGTTTTCATCCACCCGGAAATCAAGAACCAGCCCGTGTTTGTGGCGGTCTTCGGGCACCAGCCCCATGCCGCTTTCGTTCCTGACCTTGATTTTTTCCCGGCAAATGTCCCTGCCTTTGAGGAAGATGCCGCCAGACTTCACCGGGAGAAGGCCCGCAATCGCGGCCACCAGTTCCGACTGGCCGTTGCCGTCTACCCCCGCAATCCCCACTACTTCCCCGGCCCGGACTTCCAGCGACAGGCCGCTGACCGCGGGAACCCCCCGTGCGCCCATCACCGTCAGGTTGTCGATTTTCAGAACCAGTTCCCCCGGCTTGGCGGGCTTTTTTTCGATCCGGAAGCTGACCGCCCGGCCCACCATTTTTTCCGCCAGCTCGCTTTCGGTGGCGGCGCTTACGTCCACGGTGTCAATATACCGGCCCCGGCGCAGCACCGTACAGCGGGCCGCGGCGGCTTTTATTTCCCGGAGCTTGTGGGTGATAAATATGATGGTTTTTCCCTCCGCTTTAAGACGGCGGAAGATGATCAAAAGTTCGTCGATTTCCTGGGGGGTCAGCACCGCGGTGGGCTCGTCAAAGATCAGGATGTCCGCATTCCGGTAGAGGATTTTGAGGATCTCCACGCGCTGCTGCATCCCCACCGTGATATTTTCAATCCGGGCCCGGGGGTCAACCGCCAGGCCGTAAGTTTCGGAAAGCTCCGCCACCCGCTTTTCGGCGTTCCCGGTGTCCAGATTGCCCCAGGGTTTGCGGGGCTCCAGTCCCAGAACAATGTTTTCGGTAACGGTAAAATTGTGAACCAGCTTAAAGTGTTGGTGAACCATGCCGATCCGCAGGGCCGTGGCATCGTTGGGGCTGCGGATTTTTACTTCTTCCCCCCGGATTTTGATGATCCCGCTGTCCGGTTCGTAGAGCCCGAAGAGGATCGACATAAGCGTCGATTTTCCGGCCCCGTTTTCCCCCAGTAGGGCGTGAATTTCCCCCTGCTCCACCCGAAGGTCTACCCCGTCGTTGGCAATAACGCCGGGGAACACCTTGGTAATGCCGATCATTTCAATAGCCGGATCCGGCATGGCTCCTCCTTATTCATGGGAAGCTCTGAAAACCCAACCAGGATTCCCAGAGCTTCCCTTGTGTCCGCGAAAAAACAAAGGGAGCAGGCGAAAGCGCCGCCCCCTTCAATCAACCCTAATTGTTGTCCAGGGCTTTCAGGTTCTGGGGAAAGCCGGGGAGTTTTTTCGCCTCCCCATAGGTGGCCGCCACCAGAATTTCGCCGTTGACGATTTTGTTTTTAATCTCTTCAAGCTGGACAATAATGTCCTGGGTCAGGGCGGGATTTGAAGTGGAGTAGCCCACCCCGTCGGCCTTGAGGTCGAAGGTGATCACTTCGCCCCGGAAGGTTCCGTTTTTCACCGCGTTAAGACCGTATACCAGGCTCGTTTCCACTTTTTTGAGCATGGAGGTCAGCACCGCGGACTCGGTGTCGTTGTAGAGCCCTTCTTCATGCTGATCCGAATCCACGCCGATGGCCCAGACATCCCGTCCCGCGGCCCGGTATTCCTTGGCCTGGGCGATGGTTCCGTTTCCGCTGCTCCCGGCGGCGGAATAGATGGCGTATACCCCGGCGTCGTACCAGTTTTTCGCCTGGGTTTTGGCCAGCCCCGCTTCACCCCAACTGTTCACGTAGTAGTCCACGATTTCCGCATCGGGGAGTATCGAAAGAACCCCCTGGATAAAGCCCACCTCAAATTTGGTGATGGTGGCGCCGGGAATCCCGCCGATAAAACCGAAACGGGGGTTTTGGACATTGCCGGCCTGGGCTTTCAGGGCCGCCGCGGCTCCCGCGAGGTACGAGCCCTCATGTTCGGCATACACGGTCTGCATCACATTGGGAAGGACCACCTCGTTCACGTCAACGATCAGGTAGTTCTGGTCCGGGTTCCCCGAAGCAACTTCCCGCAGGGCGTCGACAAAGGTAAAGCCGGTGGGAACGATAAGGTCGTAGCCTTCGTCCGTGGCCTGCCGCAGATTGGGGATATACATATCCTGGGTCTGGGCGGTAACTACATCGTAGGCCCTGCCCCGGAGCCTGGTATTGTTCCAGGTGTCCCCGTAGAACTCCAGAATTCCCCGCCAGGCCGCCGCGTTGAAAGACTTGTCGTCAATTCCCGTGGCGTCCGTCAGCAGCCGTACCGTTACGTCGGCCCCGGCCCCGTCTGCCTGCTGCCGGGCGCAGCCCGCTGCCGCCAGCAAAAGGGCCGCCGTGGCCAAAGCCGCCCGCATCAATGTTTTTTTCACAATTTCCTCCTCTCGTGGGCGAGGCGGCTCCGGATTTTCAGGTCCGGAACAGCCTCAATCTTTTTGGGTATTACGGTGGGCCCGGAATTTGCCCCAAAACCCGCCTTGTACCAGCATAAACCCCGCCGAAAGAAACGTCAACGCCATTCAAACGACAACCGGCCCCCGCTTATCGATCCGGCATGGATACCGGATTGACGGCGCGCCGGTGGACAAGCCCCCGCGTTTCTGCTAGAGTTACCCTGGGGTTCCCAAAACGACGTTTTGGCCCCCTCTGGCGCCGTACCCAAGCGGTAAGGGAGAGGTCTGCAAAACCTTTATGCAACGGTTCGATTCCGTTCGGCGCCTAAAAGCAATAGAAAACGACAATGGCGGAATCGAAGGGTTTTTGCGGCCCCGGAGAACCGAAGGTTTGAAGGGGCAAACGCCCAGGGAGGGGCGTTTAGCGGAAACCCCGGCCTGGAAGCGTCCCGGCGGGATCGGGACGCTGGAAGGCGATTCCGTTCGGCGCCTAAAAGCAATAGAAAACGATAACGGCGGAATCGAAGGGTTTTTGCGGCCCCGGCAAATTGAAGCCCCGCCAACCCAAAAAACCCCCAGGTCGCACGAGAAGGCCCAAAGGGTAAGTCCACGATTACCGGTGAGGGGAGGGGCCGGGGTTCTGTTCAGCGGAACAGGTGTTCCGCCAGAATTTTTACCCCGATGCCAATAAGGATAAGGCCGCCGGCTATCCGGGCGCCCTTCCTGAACAAGCCGCCGAGCCGGCGGCCAAACTCGAAGCCGGAAAGACAGACCAAAAAGGTAACGCCTCCGATGACCGCCGCGCTGAGCCAGATATTATGCCCCATGATGCTGAGGGAGATTCCCACCGCCAGGGCGTCGATGCTGGTGGCCACCGAAAGGTTGAGGAGGGTCAGCGTGTTCCGTATGTCGGCGGATTTTTTCGGCCCCCGTGTTTCATGCTCCCGCGCTCCGGGTTCCGGCGCTCCGGGTTCCCGCGCCGCGCTGCCGCCTTCACCGGGGGCTTCGTCCGGCCCGCAGGGGCCCGCGGCGGCCTTTTCCGTCAGGGCCTCCCACAGTTCTTTTCCGCCGATCAGGGCCAAAAGGCCAAAGGCGATCCAGTGATCCACGGCGTTGATATATGCGGCAAAGGCGCTGCCCAGATACCAGCCCGCCAGGGGCATGATGAACTGAAAAATGCCGAAGGAAAGACTGGCCCGGATCGCATGAAAGGGCCTGAGACCGGGGATGCAAATGCCGGAACTTACCGAAACGGCGAAGGCGTCCATGGAAAGGGAAAGACCGATAAGAATAACCGGGAGCATTATATCAGTCTACGATAAAATTCCCGGTTCGCATAGGATACGAAAACCCGCTGAAAACTGAAGTTTTTAGCGGGTTCCTCTAGCCGTTCATTCAGCCTGGCGCCGGCACTGCGGTCAGGGCCTGGACAGCGCCGGGCCTTCCCCGGTTTCCCCGGAAGTCCAGGTGATGATCACCGGGCCGGCGGCGGCGGTAAGTTCCGTTGTTTCTTCCAGAACCCGCCCCTGGCCGGAAACAATGTCGTGGATTTGTTGCCCGGTTCCGGGGAGCCTGAGCTTTAACCGGACGGGGAAGATGCCCCGGTTCCACATGATCAAGGTGTTCCGTTGATCCTTCCCGCGAAAATAGAGACTCTCTACCGATGAAGGAATCCGGTTTCGTACCGGGAATTCGGGCCGGTACTCGGTTCCGGCCAGATAGCGTCCGCAGAGGGCGTAGGCGGCGGCGCCTTTTTTGCGGGTGTAGTCGGGATAAGCCAGGCCAAAGTAACGTTCCGAATCCAGAGAGGATTGGGACGCCTCCCGGTTATGGGAGTTAAAAAGCTGATACCAGCAGCAAATTTTCGCTCCCCGGACCGCAAGGCCCGCCAGGGTTTTTACCACATGACCGGGGAACCGGTTTTCGCTTACCCGTGTGGGGTACCAGCCCCCGGTGGGATACCCAACCTCGGTAACCCAGATGTCCCCGGTATAACCTTCCGCGGCCAGGGTGTTCCTGAACCGGTCATAAAGCCGCAGGGCGCCCCGGGGGCCCAGGTCGTATGGGTGGAAGGAAAGGGCATCAACATTTTCCAGGGCCCCGGCCCGGAACATTTCCCGGATAAATTTTTGGGGAACCCGGTTAAAGGCGCCCGCCACAATGAGCGCATCCGGATCGGTCTCCCGGATTTTTATCGCCGCCGCCCGGGTAAGATCATAAAAATCTTTTTTATTACCCTTCCAGAAAAGCCAGTTCGGTTCATTCCATATTTCGTAAGCATGGATCTTTCCCCGGTAGTGGCGGACAACTTCTTCCACATACCGGAGGTAGAAGGGCAATTGATCCGGGCCTATGGAACGGCGGCTTTTGTTGTCCGCATGGATCCAGAAGACATCATAGGCCAAAATGGCGAGTATCTTTTTTCCCGCGGCGGCGCTGTTTTCAACCAATTCGTCGTACCCGGAAAAATCCCACAGATCCTGTTCCCGTTCAATGCTGTTCCAGTTAAACGTTTCCCGCAGCCATACCACTCCCATCTCGTCAAGAAATTCGTAGAGTTTTTCCGGCGGGCCTTCGCGGTTGCTGGGATGGACGCCGAAATAATCTTCAGGAATAAGCCGGGCCCCGGGAACGGAGTAGGAAAAAGTGCCGCAGGAACCCAGCAGGAGTAAAGCGATCAAAACCGCCGCCGGAGCCGGCCCGACGCTTCCCGCCGCCGGAACGGTGTATGGGCCCCTCATGCTTTTGCGGCCCCGAAAATTTTATACAGGTATAGATCCATCAATATGGATTCAAAGGGCGCCCCCGCGGAACGAAGGAGAATGTCGTATTCCGCGGTCAGGGCAAGGCAGGCGTCCGCCCCCGCCGGATCATAGCGCCGGGCGGCCCTGGCGTAATCGTCCCGGGCTTTGGGGGCCGAAAGCCCGATCTTCCGCAGTTCAAAATCGCTCAGGGTTCCGGAGGCCGCCAGAAAGAGATAGTCCCTGAGTTTCCTGAAACACCAGACCAGACCGGCAAAAATTCCCGGCGGCGTTTCCCTGGCGGCCAGCAGGGTATGGAGGGATTCAAGGGCCCGGGAAAAATCGCCCCCGGCGATCCGGGAAAACAGGGTAAAGCTGGATTCCTCCCGGCTGTGGGAAAGCCACTTCTCCACATCCCCGGCCCCCACCGGGCGGTTTTTGTCCAGAAACAGCGTGAGCCGGGAACATTCCCGCCGCAGGGCCTCGGTGTTGTTTTCCACCAGTTCCAGAACGGTTTCAACGGCTCCGGCATCGATGCGGAACCCTTCCCGCCGGAAGAAATCGGCCACCCACTGGGTTTTTTGGCTCTCAAAAAGTTCGTAAAAAACTTTCCGGTTTTCCCGGCTGACCCCGTTTTCCAGCCCTCTGGCCAGACTGGTGGCTTCGGAAAAAAGCACCAGCACCGTATCGTCCTGGGGGACGGCCATATAGGAGGCCAAAAGTTCCACTTCTTCCTTTTTTTTGATCGTCTCGGCGTTTTTTACCAGAAAAAGCCGGGAGTCCGCAAAGAGGGAGCCGTTCCTGAATGTAGCGGTCATTTCGGGGACGCCGGTCTCCCCGGCATAAAAAACCGTTTCTTCGGGAGGAGCGCCGGGGGCCTTCGCTTTGGCAAGGCGCTGCCGGAGTTCGTTCAGGGCGTCCTGTTTTTTTCCCAGTTCCGGCCCGAGAAAAAGGCAGCAGTATCCGGCGGCCACCGCGCTTTCCGCCCCTAGTACGCGCGGAGGATCCGGGCAAGCCGGCCCAGCACTTTGACGTTTCGGCTGTATATCGGCTTGTAGGCCGGGTTTTCCGGCTGGAGCCGGATACGGGTGCTTTCGCGGTAGATCCGTTTCAGCGTTACCGCTTCATCTACTACCGCCACGGCGATCTCCCCGTTGCGGATGGTGTTCTGCTTTTCGATAATCGCCGTGTCGCCGTCCATAATGCCCGCCCCGGACATAGAATCCCCCCGGACTTTCAGGGCAAAGTAGTTTTTGTTTTTCTTTAACAGGGACTGGTGCAGGGTAATGGAGCCGTCCCAGTTTTCCTCCGAAAGAATCGGCTGCCCCGCGGCCACAGTCCCCAGCAGGGGGACTTCAACGCAGCCTGCCGGCCCGTGGTTCCCCACCAGTTCCATGGTTCGGGACCGCCGGTCCGACTGCCTCAGACTGCCTTTCCTTTTCAGGGCCACAATATGATCGTGGGCGCCCTTTACGGAGATAGAAAAATGTTCCGCCACATCACGGATAGTCGGCGGATACGAATGATTTCTGATGTACTCCGCGATGAAGGATAACACTTCCTTTTGACGTGCTGTTAACTCTTTCATCGTTCTTCCTTTCCATTTGGAATAGTAATATGGTATTTCCTCAATTTTGCGTGCAGGTTGCTGGGGTACATCCCGATGGCCTCCGCAGTCCTTGATATGATACCATGATTTTTTGAAAGTTGAAACTCCAGGTACCGCTTTTCAAAAGATTCCCTGGCATGAGTATAATTCAAATCCAGTATCTCCGGGAAGGGGGCCGGAGGGGCGCTGTTCCCCGGACGGGCCGGGCCGGCGCTCTCCGGGTTTTTCGGGCCCCCAAAGGCTTCGGGGTTCTTTTGAAGAAGGTCGGCCACGGTTCCACCGTCAACCGGCCCGCCCCGGTGCATCACCGCTATCCGCTCCGCCAGGTTCCGCAGTTCCCGGACGTTTCCCGGCCAGTCATGGGCGGCCAGAACGCCCAGCGCCTCCTGATCAAAATCGGCGTTTTCCAGTCCCAGGGTTTTGAGAAAGTGGAAGAGCAGCAGGGGCGCGTCTTCGGGCCGCTCCCGGAGCGGGGGGATGCGGATGGGGATCACGTTAAGGCGGAAGTAGAGATCCTGCCGGAACCGGCCCGCCGCACATTCCCCCTCCAGGTCTTTGTTAGTCGCCGCCACGATCCGTACATCGGTGCAGATGGTTTTTTCCCCTCCCAGCCGCTCGATTTTCTGTTCCTGGATGGCCCTGAGTACCTTGGACTGGGCCTGCAGGGACATATCGCCGATTTCATCCAGAAAAAGGGTGCCCCCGTGGGCCATCTCGAAGCGGCCTTTGCGGGTCGACGCCGCGTCGGTAAAGGCTCCTTTCTCATGGCCGAAGAGTTCGCTTTCGATAAGGGTATCGGGAATCGCCGCGCAGTTCAGTTCCACAAAGGCCCGGTCCGCCCGGGAAGAACCCCGGTGGATCGCCCGGGCCGCCATTTCCTTGCCCGTGCCATTCTCCCCGGTAATAAGAATCCGGGCGTCGCTGGCGGCGGCCTGTTTGATCAGGGCCTTCACCCGGTTGATTCCGGCGCTGGTGCCGATGATCTCGTCCGCCGGGGAGTTGTTCCGTTTCAGGGCCTGGTTTTCTTCCCGGAGCTTCCGTAGGATCAGCGCGTTGCGGCAAATGGTCAGGACCTTGTCCAGCGAAAGGGGCTTTTCCAGGAAATCAAAAGCCCCCAGCTTGACCGCCCGGACGGCCATATCCACATTGGCATGGCCGGAAATAACCGCCGTTTCAATCCGCGGCCATTCCCGGCGGATCCGTTCCAGCGCCTCGATGCCTCCCAGTTTGGGAAGCAGCACGTCAAGGAAGATCAGGTCGATGTCTTCCCGGCCCAGAATCTCGATACCCGCCAAAGCGTCTTCGGCGGTGAAGACCCGGTATTTTTCGTCTTCCAGAATCGAGGCCAGGGTTTGGCGGATTCCCGGCTCATCGTCGATAATCAGAATGTTTGCCATCAGCCCTGCTCCGGGATCCGCGGCACGGAGAATTCCTCCTGCGCGGGACCTGCGGTTTGAGGGGCATCGTCAATGGGCAGATCAATAAAAAAAGTCGTTCCCATACCCTCCGCCGAATTAAACCAGATAGAACCGCCGTGGTCGTTGACGATCCGTTCCACAATCGGAAGCCCCAGGCCCGTACCGGATTCCTTGGTGGTGAAGTAGGGGGTAAAGATAAGGCTCCCTTCCTGTTTGGCGATCCCCTTGCCGGTGTCCCGGACGCTCAATCTACAGTAACGGCTCTCCCGTTTTTTGACAAGATCGGCCCGGATTTCGATGAGCCCTTTGCCGTTCATCGCGTCGATGGCGTTGATGATCAGGTTCGTCAGCACCTGGGACAGGCGGTGCTTGTCGATCTTGACGGAAATGCCGTCCCCCGTATGGCTCAGATCAAAATCAACCGCCGGGTGGGAACTCCGGTAGGGGGCGGCGGCCTCTTCCACCGTTTCCCGCAGTTTTGTCCATGACTGGGAAGGCTCCATGGGTTTGGAGAGGGTGCGGAATTCGGTCAGCAGCCGGGAAAGTCCTTCGGTCTCCTGAATGATCGCCAGCATGGAGCTTTCCAGAATTTCCCCGATCTCTTCCGGTCTGTTCTGCCAGCGCCGCAGCACCCGTTCCGCTGAAAGTTTGATGGGGGTCAGGGGGTTTTTGATTTCGTGGGCCAGCTGCTGGGCCATGTTCTGCCAGATCGAAATTTTTTCCGCCTTCACCAGCGCCGCCCGGGATTTTTCCAGATCCTGAACCATGGCGTTAAAGGAGCGGATCAACAGCCCCAGTTCGTCTCCCCGGCGGGCGAGGATCTGGATGGAAAAATCCCCCTCCGCCACCCGCCGGGTCGCCTCGGTCAGTTCCACAATGGGCTGGGTTACCCGCCGGGTAAAGGAGATGGCGATAATCAGGGTCATCAGCAGAGTGGGGAAAAAAAAGACCCCATAATAAAAAACAAAGAGGATCCGAAAATTGGTCCGCAGGGATTCAATAATTTCAAAATGGTTTTTTTCGTTGTCAATGGCCGCCACCGCCTGGTCAAAATTTTCTCCCAGGCTATAGCTGATGACCCGGAGCCGGTTTTTTGCCGGATAGCTCACATGGTGAATCAGGCCCAGATCCCGGGGCATTTCTCTGGGGGCATAGCCCTGCTGGGTCGAAGGGGGGTAGGAGAGCCGGCGGGCCTCGTCCCCTGTAAAAGCGCCGGGGATCCATCCGCCGGGGCCCGGCGTAAAGTCCTGGGCCGCGGCGATTCCGGCGGGCAGCCGGCCCCCCGGCCCGGCCAGCAGGGAGTCGAAATCGGTCTCCCGGATCAGGCGGTCAAACCGCTCGATGTGGCCCGCATAGCTGTCAAGGGCGAAACTCTGGCTGGCCTCCATGGCGGCCCCGGTGTCGATGGATCGCCAGAACCGCACCAGTTCGTTGATGGAAATAGTCGTGATGATAGTTACCGGGGCTGCGGCGAAAACCACAATGACGATAAAGTAGGCCAGCAGCCGGGCCTTGAATTTGCTCCCCGTCCGCCGGGCGATTATGTCCCGGAACAGGCCCACGATCGAGGCCCCCAGAAAAACCAGCAGCACCGCAGGGATAGTGAAAAACACCACCAGATTCAGCAGCCCCGGCAGGCGGCCTTCCGCCAGGGTGCTGGTAAAGAAGTTCCGGGAAAAGAGGACGGTGAGGACGCAGAGGAGAAAATAGATAAGGATAAGTCCCCGGATATTGATGATTGAATATTTGGGCCGGGTCCGAACACTTTTCATGAGTCATTCCTTTTGGTTCGCGGAAAAACCGGATCGGGCCCGGCTTTTCCGGGAGCTTTTTTCAAAACCGCCGGGTTTGAAAAAAGCTCATTGGACTTGTTCAATAACCCGGTTGGTTATCGGCTAACCAAAGGTTAGCTTGCAAGTCTCGCAAGAAACCCTGCGGGTTTCAATGCTCCGCATTTTTGCTGCTTTTAAGCGGAGTTGTTCAAAAACTGAAGTTTTTAAACAACTCTATTCTTCTTCGAACTTTGATTCAAAAAGACGGACCAGGGCCGCTACCGCCGTTTCCTCATCCTCGCCCTCGGCGGAGATTTTTATTTCCGCCCCGTAGGCGGCGCCCAGGGTGATGATCCCCATGATCGATTTTGCGTTGATCCGGTCGTTGCCCTTTTCAAAAAAAATGGTAGATTTGAAATCCTTGGTGGTCTGTACCAGCATGGCCGCCGGGCGGGCGTGAATTCCGGCCCGGTTTTTTATGGTAATCGTTTGTTCCGTCATGTTCAGTCCCTTGAACTAAATAATATCATCGCTGCCGAAGTACACCGATCGGGCGGCGTCGCTTTCGATCCATTTGAGTATATTTTGATTAAATTCCCTGGCGGCGTTGTAGCCCATTTTTTTCAGCCGCTCGTTCATCGCCGCGGTCTCGATGATGGTGGGAATGTTCCGCCCCGGCTTTACGGGAATCTCCAGCTTGGGGATGCTGACCCCCAGAAATTCCATCACCTTTTCCTCCGTCCCCAGCCGGTCGTAGGTTTTGGCGGAATCCCATTCTTCCAGCACCACTACCAGTTGAATCTGCTTCCGGTCCCGGATCGCCCCAACGCCGAACAGGTGGGTAACGTTGATGATTCCCAGCCCCCGGATTTCCATGTGGTGGCCGATGATCTTGTTCGCCCCGGCGCCCATAAGAATGTTGCCGTTGACACAGTGAATATCCACCACATCGTCCGCCACCAGCCGGTGGCCCTGCTTGATCAGTTCCAGGGCGGTTTCGCTTTTCCCCACTCCCGAATCGCCCAGAATCAAAATCCCCAGACCGTAGACTTCCACCAGCACCCCGTGGATGCTCTGCCGGGGTGCAAAAATCTCCGTCAGAATCCGCGTGATCCGGGCGGAAAATTCCGCGCTTCCCAGATCGGTCTGGAGGATGGGGCACTGGGCCTTTTCCGCGGCCTCGAAAAAATCCCGGTGAGGGCTCAGGTTATGGGTAAAAATACAGCAGGGGATGGAATAGCTGAACATCCGCCGGATCGTGGCGTCCTCGCCCTCTTTTTCCAGCTTGCGGAGGTAGGCGAATTCCCCCCGGCCAAAAAGCTGTATCCGTTGATGGGCGAAGGACTCGTAGAACCCCGCCAGGGCCAGGCCCGGCCTGTTCAGGTCGGGAATATTGATTTCCTGGGTCAGGCCTTTCCGCCCCCCGATACAGTGCAGGTTCAGGCTGTTATGTTCTTTGAGATCAATGTCAATGAGATCCAAAACCGTAAAACGCCGCTCGGCCATAAACATTATCATAGAAGATGGCGGGGCCGATGGCAAGGCATCCGCGGGGCTTCCGGGAGCGGCGCGCCGGGGAGGCGGCAGCTATTGACACAAATTTAACTTTTTGTCATAGTCACTGTGAAATATTTCACAGCAAGGGGTTGTAATGTGCGCCGCAAGAGACTACGATTATGAATAGTATACCCGGGCCGGCCCGATTTCATCCCGCGCAGGCGGGTATGTGGAAAAAGGCAGCACGGCCTAGGCCCAATAGAAGCCATGATGGTGAATAACATCTTCGGGCCGGCCCGATTTCATCCCGCGCAGGCGGGTGTGTGGAAAAAGGCGGCACGGCCTAGGCCCAATAGAGGCCATGATGGTGAATAGTATCTCCGGGCCGGCACGGGAGCGGCTTTTGCGGCTTATGCGGATCCTTGAAAAAAGCGGCGAGGCCCCGGTAACTTCCGCCCAGGTGGAACAGATGACGGGCTGGCCGAGCCATACCATCCGAAAGGATATTTCCTTCCTGGGGGACGGCGGGCATGCGGTGGGGAGCAGTAACGGCTATGCCCCGGCAGCCCTGATCCCGGCGATCAAAAAGGCCCTGGGGCTGGACCGGCGGCGCCGGTTTTGTGTCGTGGGGCTGGGCCGGCTGGGATCGGCCTATCTGAACGACCAGTCTTTTGACTTCGGCCCCTCGGGGGAGGAGGAATTCGAACTGGCCGCGGGGTTCGACACCAATGTGAACCGGGTGGAGATTTTGAAGTCCCCGGCCCCCCTGTACCCGGCCTATAAAATGGGAGAAGTGATCCGTCGCTTTTCCATAGAAATGGCCCTCCTCTGCGTCCCCCCGGAGGCGGCGCAGGGGGCGGCGGAAAAACTGGCCGCCGCCGGCATCCGGGGCATCGTAAATTTTGCCCCGGTAGTTTTGAAACTGCCGCCGGACATGGCGGTCAGGAATGTCTATGTGGCGGATGAATTGCGGGAATTGGCAATATGCATAAGGAGTATTGAATGAAGCGCGTGTATAACTTTTCTCCGGGGCCCTCGGTCCTGCCCCTGCCGGTACTGGAACGGGCCGCGGCGGAAATGACCGATGCCAACGGCGCCGGCCAGTCGGTGATGGAAATGAGCCACCGGTCAAAGGATTTTAAGCCCATCATCGAAGGGGCCGAAGCCCTTCTCCGGGAACTCATGGGGATTCCTCCCAATTACCGGGTTCTGTTTCTCCAGGGGGGCGCGTCCCTCCAGTTCTCCATGATCCCCCTGAACCTGGCATCGGGGGAACAGGCCGGCCCGGAGGCTCCGGGAAAAAAGGCCGTCTATATCGAAACCGGGATCTGGGCGAAAAAAGCCGCCGCCGAGGCCGCGAAATTTGTGGATGTCTCTGTCCCGGCAAGCTCAAAAGACCGGGCCTACACCTACATCCCCGCCGCCCCGGCCCCGGAACCGGGGGACGCCTATTACCACATCACCCTGAACAATACGATCGTGGGAACCAAATGGGCCGGACTGCCCGATACGGGCCCGGTTCCGCTGGCGGCGGATATTTCCAGTTGTATCCTCTCGGAGCCGCTGGAGGTCGCCAAATTCGGCGTCCTCTACGCGGGGGCCCAGAAAAACCTCGGCCCCGCGGGGCTGACGGTGGTGATCATCCGGGAAGACCTCATCGGCCATGCCCCCTCCTGGGTTCCGGCTCTGCTCCGCTACGACATCCACGCCGGGGAAGGCTCCATGTATAACACCCCCCCCTGCTACGGCATCTACATCATGGGGCTGGTGCTGGAGTGGCTCAAAAACCTGGGGGGGCTTCCGGCCATCACCCGGCTCAATCAGGAAAAAGCGGGCCTCTTCTACCGGTATCTGGAGCAGTCGCGCCTGTTCCGTTCCCCGGTGGAAAAATCCTGCCGGAGCCTGATGAACATCCCCTTTGTCTGTACCGAAGCCGATCCCGCCCGCCGGGAGGAACTGGAAACCCGGTTTGTCAAAGAGGCTGCGGCCCAGGGACTGGTGAATCTGGCGGGGCACCGCCTGGTAGGGGGCATGAGGGCCAGCATCTACAACGCCATGCCCATTGAGGGCGTCCGGGCCCTGATTCAATTCATGGAACAATTTGAAAAAACCAACGGCAAATGAGGACGGATTATGTTTCGCATACAAACGATGAATAAAATTTCACCCCGGGGGCTGGAACTGTTCCCCCGGGATCGCTACGAGGTGGCCAGCGAGATTCCCCACCCCGACGCCATACTGGTCCGGAGCGCGGATCTCCACGGCCTGGAGATTCCCGAATCGGTGCTGGCCATTGCCCGGGCCGGGGCGGGGGTGAATAATATCCCCGTAGCCCGATGCAGCGACCGGGGAGTGGTGGTTTTCAATACCCCCGGCGGCAACGCCAACGCCGTCAAGGAACTGGTCATCGCCGCTCTGCTCCTCGCCTCCCGGGACATTCTGGGGGGCATTTCCTGGGGGAAAAGCATTGCCGGCCAGGCCGACGAAGTGCCGGATCTGGTGGAAAAGGAAAAATCCCGTTTTGAAGGGCCGGAACTCCGGGGTAAAACCCTGGGGATCATCGGCCTTGGGGCCATCGGGGTCATGGTAGCCAACGCCGCCATCGCGCTGGACATGGAGGTAGTGGGCTACGATCCCTTTATTTCCGTGGACGCCGCGTGGAACCTCTCCCGGGAGGTAATCCGGGCCGATACGCTGGAGGGGCTTTTGTCCAAAGCGGACTATGTTAGCCTCCATATCCCGCTGGGGGACGCCACCAGGGGGCTCCTGAATGGGGAAAAATTCCGCTTTATGAAGAAGGGCGCCCGGATCATCAACCTGGCCAGGGGGGGACTGGTAAACGAGGCGGACATCATCACCGCGCTGGGCGCGGAAAAACTCTCCGCCTATATCACCGATTTTCCCTCCGCCGAGCTTTTGGCCTGCCCCCAGGTGATTTGCATCCCCCATTTGGGGGCTTCCACCCCGGAAGCGGAGGACAACTGCGCGGTCATGGCGGTTCGGCAACTCATGGAATATCTGGAATCCGGGGCCGTCCGGAATTCGGTAAATTTCCCCCGCTGCCGTTTGGAACAGCAGGCCCCTTTCCGGCTGCTGGTGGTAAACCGGAACATCCCTAACATGGTGGGGCAGATCACGACCATACTGGCATCGGCGGGCATAAATATCCTGGATCTGATTAACCACCACCGGGATGAATTCGCCTATAATATAATCGATATTGAGCAGAAAGTCCCTCACGCCGCGTTAGAGCAGCTGGAACAGGTGGAGGGGATTATCCGCGTCAGAACTATAGAAAGAGGAGTTTATTAAAAAAAAGTGCGTGTTTTTTCTTTAAAAATTGACGGAGCCCTGCCGGTGCTTTTCGGCATCCTTGGCTCCCTGTTCGTCTGCGCCCTGATTGCCGCCTGCGGGCCCGGTAAATTGACCAGGGCCCAGTCCGCCCTTGCGGAAGGCGCCGGAGCGCTTGATTCCCCGGAATATTCCGTCCGGGCCGCCTTTCTGTCCCCCGGAAAACCCGCAGGAGACCGGATTCTGGAACAGTACCGGAACCCCGTGCGGCGGGAGCAGGTAGTGGAATTTTTCGCCGCCCTTTGCGGTTCCCGGCCGGTGGCTTCGGTCATTTTGTCCAACGCGGACGCCTTTAAAGTGCCGCCGGGCCTGGCCTTTGCCCTGTGCTGGGAGGAAAGCCGCTACAACCCCCGGGCGGTGAACCGGAAAAACCGGAACGAAAGCATAGACCGGGGCCTGTTTCAGTTGAACAACCGTTCGTTCCCGAATGTGGCGGAGGCTGATTTTTTCAACCCCAGTATAAACGCCTGGTACGGCATGGGCCATCTGCGGTTCTGCCTGGACGCGGGGGGCTCGGAAATCGCCGCGCTGGCCATATATAACGCGGGAACCGGGCGGGTTCAGACCCAGGGAACCCCGAAAATGACCCTGGATTACATCCACCGGATTCTGGAATCCCGCCAAAAAATCGAAGCGATCTTTGCGGCGGAGTTCCCCCTGCGCGGTTCTTCCCCCCTGGCGGGCGGGCCCGGACAGGCCGGAGCGCCGGGGAAAACGGAGACCGCTGTGGAGAAGCCGGGGCTGGCTCCGGTTATCGCCGCGGCGAAACCGCCCCGGCCCTGGCTGGTCCGCCTGACCCCCCTTTCAGGGAACCGTTGACCCGGACCCGGAGTTCGACCTCTTCCTCCCGGCCCCTGTGCCGGAGGTACAGCCGCTGAATGTCCTGCCGGTATTCCCAGCTGATTCCGGCAGGATCGCCACTCACCGTAATCTCCGGGTCCGCCCCGAATCCGGGCAGAAAAATCTCCGTTGGAGCCTCAATGACCGGATCCGCCCGGAAGCGGCAGGTAAAGAGCCCCTGTTTCCGGTCCCAGCGGAAGGACACAAGGTCCCCCGCGACAGCCATGGGGTAGGGCCGCTTCCATCCGGCGGCGGCCCGCTCTTTTCCGGCTGAAAAAATTGACAAATCCTCATCGTTCCAGCCGTCTCCGGCCTCCGGGGTGTTGTCCGCCGTGTAGTTCCAGAGGGTGGAATGGAGGAAGTTGGCGTCCACCGCGTCATAATACATGGAAAGGGCCTCTTCATGGATCGAATAGTCCCCGGTCTTATAGGCCCGCCGGCCATTCAGGTCAAAGGGCAGGCCGAATTCTCCCAAAAGGCAGGGCATATTCCCCATTTGTTCCCTGGTCCAGGCGACGCCCTTCGCCAGCGCCTGCCGGAAATAGGCCAGCACCCGGTTTCGGCCCAGCAGGATTTTGGCCGTATCCGTGCGCACCGAAAACCAGGGCCGGAAACTCTTGGTAAAAAGGGCGAGGCCGTCGTACCAGTGAAAGGCGTTCACCGTGCCGGGAGGGTCGCCTTCCTGCCAGGAGGGATGTCCCTCCCCCGGCACCCCCTCGATAAAGAAAAAGGCCCGCCCGTTGACCTCCCGCAGGGTTTCGATAAACCGGATCATAAAGGGCTTGAGAAAATCGCCAGTAAAACGGGCGGGCCGTCCCTGGTACCGGGCAAAATGGTCTTTTTTCAGGAGTCGGGGCTCCCCCCCCTCATCGGTCCAGACCCCGGCCTGCTTCCAGGGGCAGCTAAAGCCCTCCCGAAACAGGGAAAGCCCCTGGGGGTTGAGGGTTTCCCGGCCCCGGCGCCGGAGCTTTTCGGGACCCACGCCGTACACGGCGATATTCACCGGATGGCCCGATGCCGCCGCCATGGTCTGAAAGGGGCTGGGACTGGGGCCCACCGGAATCACCGGGTTTTCCGGCCTCCCCAGATCCTGATGCCCGGCAAAACCGTGGTGGGGCTCGTTCATCGTCCCCCAGCCCGCAATGGCGGCGCAGTTTTTCAGGCGGCGGTAACAGTGCCGCATGGCGGCGATATAATGACCCTGGAGCCAGTCCTGAACGGGCCGGCCCTCTATCTCAAAGCCCGGCGCGTAGGCGGTTCCGGCAAAAAAAAGGGTGAACAGGGTCGCCGCCGCATAGCGGTTGTAGTTCCCCGGCCAGGCCATCCGGGGCAGGGGCCGGCCCCCGTGGAATTCGGCGTAGCGCTGCCGGGTAATGGCCGACCCCGTGGCATCCAGCTTTTCCAGGTCCATGCCCAGCTTTTCCAGCGTCCAGGCCGGAGCCCCGTCGCCGCCGGTCCAGCGGCTCCATACATCCTGATGCGGGTCGATAAAGACCGAAATCCCCCATTTTTCCGCGGCCAGAAGGATTTTCCGCAGATAGGCCAGATATGCCTCGTCGTAGAGCCCCGGCCCCTGATGTTCCAGCGCCTCCCAGGTGATCACCAGCCGGAGGAAGGTAAAACCCGCCCCGGCCAGCCGTTCAAAATGGGACTCCGCTTCTTCCAGGGGGAAGGGCCGTCCCGTAAAGGAGACCTCCTCCGGGTTTTTCAGAGATTCCGCCGAAAAGGCCGAGCCCGGCGGCCCCATGGGGTTTTTGGAACCGCCCCCCAGGTTCACCCCCCGGAGGATCAGGGTTCTCCCCTGGTCGTCGAGAATCCGGTTCTGAAAAATGCGCATCGCCGCTCCTTTTTCTCTTGTTTATCTTTTAATTGTAGCATACTATAAAGGAGGGAGAAATTGGTATGAAGATAATCGTAATGCTCATAAGCGCGCTGGCGCTGGTTTTTTCTTCCTGTGCCACAGGCCAGAAAGGATCGCGGGGCGGTTCCGGCAGAACCGGACAGGCCATGGTGGAGACCAGGGAGGCGGTTCTCTTTGCCGACGGGTCTCTGGATGAGTACACTACCCTGGAGTACGATCCCTCATTTACCAATATGCTGGGCCAGAGCCGGTATTCCGCCTCCGGGGCTCTGCTGGAAAAAGTAGAATTCGCCTATCAGGATGAACAGGGCTGGCTGACCACCAGGCTGACGCGGGATGTGGAAGACCGGCTGAAAAACCGGATCGTATATCAATACAACGAGCAGGGCCTTTTGTGGAAAGAGTTTTTGACGAACCAGGTGGGCAAAACTGTTTCATCCTACGAATACGGTTACGACAGCGCGGGGAACCGCGTATCCCGGATCATCAAAAACGGCGCCGATGTAAAACTGGCGGAAACGCTCTATACGTTTAACGACGCCGGGGCGGTCATTGCCTCGGAGACCAGGGACGGCGCCGGCAAAAAGATCAATTCCACCGAAAACCAGTACGATTCCCGGGGAAACCTGATCGACCAGAAGATATACAACGGAAACGGGGAACTGATCACGGTTATCAGCGCGGTATGGCGGGACGGCGTGGAAGTGGAAAATGAACAGAAGGGACAGGACGGCGCGGTTCAGCTCCGGATTACCAGCGAATACAACCGGGACGGCCAAATGACCCGCAAAACTATCGAAGATTTCCAGGGCGAGTCCACCCGGATTATGGAATACGAATACACACCCAGGCCGGGCCAGGAGGGGGGAAAATAATGAAGCGCGTTATTACCATTGTATTGCTGACGGCGGTTGCGGCCTTTGGTTTTGCCGGGACCGAGGAACTGGAGATTTATAGCTATCTGTATGACGGCGCCCAGACCAACTCCGAACAGCTGGCGATTTTGCAGAATGTGGCGGAACTCAAAGTAAACGGCGCGGGGGAATTTTACGCCGGGGCCCTCCGCCGCCTGGTGACGAACTATCGGAACATCAGGAACGTAACGGAGCGGAGCGCCGCCGACCAACAGGCCATGCTTTTGGCCGGGCTTTTGGGGATTGAAAAATACACAGCCGCGGCGCCGGATCTCTGGCGGACGGTGGAAACCTTTGCCGACCCCCTGGTCAAGGCCGAAGCCCTCATGTCCCTGGGAAAGATGCGGGCCACGGCCTTCCTCCCCCAGGTGGTCAAACTGCTGTCGGACCTGAACGCCACCTCCACCCCGGATCGTCTGACGGGCGAGCGGATTGCCTTTGGGGCGGTTGTCGCCCTGGAAAAATACCAGGATCCTTCGGGCTACTTCCCCGTCTACTTTGCCTCCGTGGGCTGGTACTCGGATCGGATTAAAAGCCAGGCAGGAAAATCCCTGGTCCTTATTTCCGCGGATCCGACGGAATACATGACCCAGATTATTCAAAGCGGCGGCTATGCCTACACGGTGAAGCTGACGGCCCTGCAAAGCATGGAAGCTTCCACGGCCTCCGAGGATTCCAAGTCCGCCGTGGCGCTGGCGGCCTTAAGCGAAGGCCACCGGGCTTCTACCAATGTGGTGGCCCAGCGGACGGCGCTGAACCAGATGCGGAAACTGGCGATTAACATGATCAACCGTTACAAGACCGAAGACGAGGCGGTTTACCTGCTGCTGGAACGGTCCTACAAACAGTTTGCCGAGCGGGTGGACGGCGACCGGGACGAGGCCCTGGACGCCATTGTTACCCTGGCGGCCCTGGGCACGGATGAATCCGCCCGGCGGCTTTCGGCCTTTCTGATGGACATAAACCGGAAGCTCCAGAGCGGCGCCCACACCCGGAAGGACGAAGACCTGATCCGGGAAATCATTCCCGCCCTGGGGAAAACCGGGCGCGCCATTGCCCGGCCCGCCCTGAGTTCCGTTACCGCCCTGGACTGGACCCCGGCGGTGAAAGAGCTGGCCAGGGAAGCGTTGCAAAATATCAAGTAGCCTGGGAGAAGGGACGGTAAAGATATTGGAGAACCTCTGAAAACCCCCGGTTTTCAGAGGTTTTTTTTGCGGCGAGGGTTTCATACCCCGGAAACTTTCGTTTCGGGTTCCGCCGTGCGGTTGTTCATGTGCGGTGAGGGTTTTATACCCCGCCTTGGGGCGGGGGGGATTTATTCCGAGAGAATTTTCAGGATCGCCTCTGCCGAGGGCGCATTGAGAATTTCCTGACGCTTTTCCGCGCTTTTGAACAGCAGGCTGATTTCCGCCAGAAACTGAAGGTGGGGCCCCGTTTTTTCTACCGGCGAGAGGGTCATAATAAAGAGCCGGCAGGGCTCGTGATCCAGCGAGTCAAAATCCACCGGTTTATCCGAAATGCCGATGCAGGCCACCAGGTCGTGGATCGTGGCGCTTTTTCCGTGGGGAATGGCGATGCCGTGTTTCATCCCGGTGGACATCTTCTGTTCCCGGTCCATCACCGCGCTGAAAGCGGCCTCCCGGTCCGGTATTTTTTTGGCCGCCACAAGGATATCAAGCAGTTCATTGATGATTTCCTCCTTTGACGTTCCTTTCAAATGGCGGCTGATCGTTTCTACCGTGAGTACTGTTTTGAGGTTCATAGGATCAGTGTACGGCCCAAATTCCAAAAAGTCAAGTTTTAATTAAAAGGAGTTTTCAGATGAAGCTGTTCAAAACTTCGGTTTTTAGAACAGCGTCCCCGGAGTTACGGGTTTGTTCAAACCAAGCCGGCGTTTCCGGTGCTTCCCTTTTGTATGAAACCAAGACTTGACAAAATGAGACAAACTGTCTAATAATTAGACGCATTGACCGATTCGGTCAGCGGGGGTGCGAAAATGGGGGCGAAAAGGATAGAAAGCGCGTGTTTTTTCTCCGGGATTCTTGTACTGGCCCTGGTTCTGGGCTCTTGCAAGAACCAGTTTCTGCCCGAGCCCATTGCCGCCCGGTCCGTTCTGCGGGACGGGACAATCAGCGCCTGGGGCGCCCCCCAGGACCTCACCGCTACCCAGGGGAAAAGCGGAGTCATCGTCCTTAACTGGAAGCCCGTGCAGGGGGCGGACCGGTACATCATCTACAAGGCCAGAACCCCCGCCGAGAGCTTTAGTCCCTGCGGGGAAGCCCTGGACGGCGCCAGCTACACGGCGGAAGAACTGCCGGGCTCCGAGTTTTATTACCAGGTGAGGGCCCAGAACAAGCGGGGTGAGCGGACGCCCCACAGCGCCTGGGTCAGGGGCACAACTCTTGCCCGGCCCCACATCTACTATATTGGCCTGGACAAGGACGATCCCTCCGGCATTGTCCGCGTCTCCTGGGCCATGAACAACCTGGAGCCCGGTACCTACGAAGAAAAAATCCGGTATACCCTGTACTGTTACGAAGATTCGGTGGAACAGTACCAAATCGATGTGGGCCATTCCCCGGAAAAATATCCCTTTTTCGATGTCTCCGGCCTTTTCGGCAACCGGACCTACACCTTTCTCGTGGAAGCCCGGCTGGTGGACGATGACGCCGCCGTGGAGCGCAGCGCCCTGAGCGATGTGGAAACCGCCCGGCGGACGACCCCTGCCAAACCTGTTGACCTTGAAACCGTTCCCGGCGGGAGTACGCAGGTAACTCTTTCCTTTAAACTGCCCGAAAAAGTGGAAGTGCCGGATTTCGGCGGGGGATACGTGCGCCAGGCCCTGTTTTTTGCCGTTTCCCGCCGCGTTGAAGGGTCTGCCGGTTCTTTTGAAACCCTCTGCGCCTATCTGGGAACCGATCCGGACAAGGCTTCGCCCGGCAATCTGATTCCCGGCCCCTACACACAGGGAGCCGCCGTTTCCTGGACGGATACGACGGCCGACCGGGGGCAAAAATATGAATACCGGGTTCAGTCCTATGCGGACGGCGATAACCCGTTGACCGCGCCCTCTTCCATTGCGCAGATTACCGGCTGGGCCATGGCGCAGCCGGTAATCTCCCTGGGGGTTCCGGTCTACACGGTGGAAGAGGGCGTCCGGGTGGCGGCGGCGCTTCCCCTGGCGTTCTCCCATGATGACCGGGGAGTGGCCTACGACTATGTACTCTACGAAAGCATAACGCCCCTGTATGACGGCCATGCCAATGACGCGGCGGTCCCTGTTCTCCGGGAAGACGGCCCCCTGAGCCTGGCGGATCTGGAAGCCTACGCTGTTGCCATTGATCTGAACGGGCAAACCAGCGGCGTCCACCGGGGCCGGGGCATATACCGTTATTCGGTAGACATCCGGCTGCGGGATGACGCCGCGCTTATTGAAAACATTCCCGCCCTGGAAGAGCGGCGCGTTTTTGAACAGAACCTTGATCACCTCCGGGTTGAAAATTTTACCGTCAGGGACGGATACCCGGACCAGTTCGTCCTGGTCTGGAAAAAAGAGGCGGATCTGCGCTACGAACTGGCCTGGGCCGCCTCCCCCTCGGGCGCCCGGACGCCCATGACGGACGTTTCCGCCGGGGCCGCCGATGCCGCCTACACCTATACCCTCGGCGGCCAGGAATCCGGCCTGACCCGGTACTTCTTTATCCGGGCTATTGACGGTGAAAACAACGAGGGGGATACAGCCTATTCCCCGGCGGTTCAAACCCTGGGCACGCCGGATCTGGGCCTTACCGGAGCCCTGTCCTACGACACCATACGCCTTACCTGGACTCCGGTTCAAAAAGCGGACAATTACCGGGTGCGGTACCGTTATACGGGGGAACCGGACTTTAGCGCCGTCCCGCTTATTCCCGCGGCGGCGGTGCCTGTCCAGGCGGGGAAATGCGTATACCCCTTCAAACCGCTGGGCAGCAGCAATATTGACGCCGCCAGGGCGGGAAAAACCATGGAGATTATTGTCGAGGCCCTGAACGAAACCCGGCGGCAGACTGACGGCAGCGCCGAGGTAAAGACTGTCTCCGCCATGATAAGCGGCGCCCGCATCTTTGGACCCGCGGGCCTGGAACAGCCGGGGGCCATTACGGTTACGAAGCACTCATCGGCGGACAGCATAACCCTTGCCTGGAACAAGGTGGAGAACGCGGCGGGGTATTATGTGATCCGCCGGCAGTACGATTTGGCAACCGGCACTGTCCCTGCCGGTACGGCGGTAAAATACTATGTGGACGCCGCGGGGGGCATCACGGGCAAAGGTATCTGGAAAGACGAAGACAATGTGCTTAACGACAGCGCGGATGTTTCCGCGGAACTTACCCTGGCAGGCGGAACCTATACCCTGAAAGACAAGGCCCTGACGGACGCGGACTATGCGGTGAAAAAAAACGCCTTTGGCGTCTATGCCGGTGAACAAAACGATATGCCCTGGGGCTATCCCTACCGGTATCTGGTGGTTCCCGTGCTTTCCGAAGCCCATACGCCGGTCTTTGAGGATGACGCTCCCCTGGCCCTGGGCGGGGTAACGTATCAGAAAGCCGGCATAGCGGCCCTGGAAAGAACCGGGCGGACTGTCGGCTTTGCCGCCGGCGTCCGGGCCGCCAAGGGGAATGCCTCGCAGGGGGGGGACTGGAACGACGGGATCGCCATAGAATGGGAAAAGCCGGTTCACTTTGCCGCTTCCGACAATGTGAGCTACTTCCTGTTCCGCAAGCCGGAGGCCGGCGCCGATATTCCGTCGAACTGGATCCGCGTGAACGCCTCGGCCCTCTCCGGCACGTCTTACCATGACGCGCCGGGCGGAAACGGGCCGGAGCCGGGGCGGGCCTACGAATATCTGGTGGGCGTCTCTTTTCAGCCCGGCGGTGCGCCTGTTGAATCCGCGCCCCAGGACAACGCCCGGTTTATCGGCTGGAGCCGGAGCATCCCGGATGAGGAATTTGCCGGGGAACAGCGCATGACCGGCTTTGTCCTGCCCGCGCCCGCCATGATCTCCGCTTCCCGGACGGTCAACGGCAGCGAAGCCGCCGGTTATTACGAAGTTGTCTCGTGGAACGCCTCGGGGATTGACCGCGACCGTGCGGGGGCGGACAACAAAAACCGGGGTCTTGCGGGCTACCACATACAGGTGCTGGATCAGGACAATCCGCGGGCCTGGCAGACCATTGATACGGTGTATATAAGCGAAGGAGACCGGACCAAAACCGAATGGACCTATAACGCGTACAACAATGCCGCCGGCCACCTCAACGTGCTTCATTATTACCGCCACTACTTCCGGATCCGGGCCTTTTACACCGCCTCCTGTCCCAGCCAGGAACCGCAAAACCCCGGCCTGGACGGGGCGGAAAATGACTGGGTAAAGTGGGGGGCCCGTCCGATAACGGCCAGAGAATTTGCCGCCCTGAGTTCCCTGACCATCGGGAACGCCCTCTATCGCTATTCAGGGGGGACGTTGCCAAGCGAATCAAGCGACCCTCAAAATCTCAGCTTAAGCGATGAGCCGTCTTTTCAGAAGGTAACCGGAACATTAACCGTGGATGTTACCATAAAACGGTACGCGCTATTCGTTCAATACGTTGCCTCCATTGATTCCTATACGGCAGGTTCTTTGATTTTTAGTTCCAGCCTTCCGGGGGTTACGGATTTTAACTACAACGGCACGGTGAAGATCACCAATTTGAAAGCCGCCAGCGGAACCTACGAGATAAACTATCAGGGCGCCGCTGGTCAAATTCCCCTTCAATTCGTCGTCCGGCCCTTTACTTTTGCCTCATTTCCTTATGGACTTGTAGAGGCTGTAGCCGGCGCAACGAGAAAGGGAAAATTCAACGAATGCATCGGTCTCTCTTGGAATGAAACCAACGGCTGGCAATAAGGAGGAAAATCATGAAAAAAACAACGGCGGTATATTTTGAATCTATCCGCAAGGCGCGCGGCTTTGCGGGCGGATGTTGTTTCGTCCCGGCGCTCCTGGTTCTGTTTTTGGGGGGCTGCGCGGATTTTTTCCAGGACCGGGTCCCCATGCAGGCCGGCAGGAGCGGCTCCCTGGAAACCCTGATCAATCCTCCCCGGGCGGCGGCTATTGAAAAACTCCTGCCGCCGGGCCAGTTTTTTGTCGGAACCGGGGATTCGCCCCGGCACATCCGCCTGTCCTGGTCGAAGGTTACCGGGGCTTCCACCTATATCGTGGAGCGGGCGGTGGTGGAGCCGCAGGTGGACGGTTCCGGGACAGTTGCGTACCCGCCGCCGGCGGACGAGGACTTTGAAATACTGGACGACCAGGTATCCGTCTATTCCTATACCGACGAAATTTTTGGGACCGGCAACGATCCGGTATATACTTCCCCCGAATACCAGAACCGGTATTATTACCGGATCCGGTCGGAAAACGCGGCGGCCCGGCTGGAGCCCAGTAACGCCACCGCCGCCCAGTGGGGGGGGCTTTTTGCCCCGCCCCGGAATGTCAGGGCCAGCGGCGGTGACTTTAACGAGATTATCGAACTGGAGTGGCAGGGGGCGGACCGGGCTTCGGCCTACGATGTATACCGCTCCGATAGTAATGACGGCGCTTCCGCCCTGCTCCGCGGACGGATTTCCGGTATCAAATACCGGGATACGGTTACCGGGACGGACCGGGGCAGGGACTTTTACTATTTTGTGAAGGCGGTGAACAGCGCCGGGGTCTCGATTCCAAGCGGCCTGGCCATGGGCTACAGCCTGGCGGAGGGCGCGCCGCCCAAGCCGGGCAATGCGGGCCTGGCGCCGGGTTCGGGCCAGGGAGACAGCACCACCGAAATTTCAATTACCTGGAGCGCCGTACCTGGCGCGATCAACTACGTTGTATACCGGTATACCAATGAAGATAACGCCCTGGTCAAGCTGGGCGAACCGGCCGGGACTTCCTTTACCGATACGTACTTGCTGAAAGCCCAGGTCTATTATTACTACAAAGTCCAGGCCATCGTAGAGGCGGAGGGCGTTCTGGTGAAGGGCGCTTTTTCCGACAGCCAGATAGAAGCCTTTATCCTGGGCCCGCCCCGGAACGCGGAAGCGGATCAGGAGGACGGCGGCACGGTCGCCATAAAGTGGTTCCCCGCCCTGGGCGGAACCGCGGAACAGGCCGTCTATTCCTACGAAATCCACGGCGCCTCCAGCTATGGGGGCCCCTACTCCCTGGTTCAGACGGTTTCCGCCCCCGCGTCCGCGCAGGCCGACGGGTACATTCACGCCGGTAACGTGCCGGCCTGGCCCTTTTATTACATTGTAACGAAAAAAGGCCTGGTTCAAAGCGATCCGGGGACGGAGTTTGCCCCCTTTGCCAAAGCCGCGGTGAATCTCTATGCCACCGCGCGGGAATATATTCCGGACACGACACCCAATGACAGCGCGGTCGGCGTCTATCCGGTAAAAATCACCTGGGAAAAACCCGGAGGGGAAGTTCCCGCCGCCTATCATGTGTACCGGTCCACCGCGCCCGATTCGGGGTTCCGGGCCCTTACCTCAAGTCCTGTTCCCGCCGCGGCGGAGACGGGCGGGGAATTTACCTGGCTTGATGAAGACGTTACCATGAAGCCCGGGGTCTATTACTACTACCGGGTTCTTTCCCTGAACGCCCTGGACAAGGGCAGGCACTATTCGGAGACCCGGCAGGGCTACGGGGCCCTGACCCACGAGGCCTGGTTCAAGGAGTATATCAAGACCGTCAACAAGTCCCTGACCCGGCTGGTCAATATGAACAAGCCCAACGCCCTGGACAAACTGGGGGATGAAACAAAAAGCGGCGGCATCAGCGGCACCATTTCTTATGACAGCCCAGACAGTGCAGGGGAGGCCGCTGGGACTTTTACCATCTATATCGAATACAGTAACTACGCGGAATTCTACATCGGCAACGACAGCTCCCTTGGTCTTGCGGGCCGGTATTTTATCCTCAACGGGAACAGTAATACAACGGTGAACGGTCTGACCGGCAGCGGATCCATGAACGGCACCGTAACAGCCACCGGTATGTACCCCGGTACGGTCGGATACGGTAGTATTAGCATTGTAAGCCAGGAAGCCCGGGGCGGGACCTACGCGGTTACACCTGCTGGCGGCGGCACGGCAGCGGTAAGCTGGGAATTGGGAAAAAGGTAGGAGTGATGATGAAGCAGACAACAAAACAAATCACCGGGCCTGCGCTGCCGCCGATCCGGCGGGGGCGCGGCGCCCTTCTTGCCGCCGGGGCGGCGCTTCTGTGCGCGGCCCTGCTCATACCGCTGCTGGCAGCCTGTGTTGAGCCAATACCCCTTTACGGAACCTGGGCGGACAATCACGGGAACAACCTCTCGCTTTTTGACGATGAAAGCTTTAACGCCAAAATTCTGGACGGCAATGGCGATTCACAGCCCTACAGCGGGACCTATGTGGTGATGCAGAACATCCTTACCCTGAATAATGCCGGCGACGGCAGGCGGATCATGACCGAATGGGATCTCCGGGGAAATGTGCTGTACCTGACCTGGCCGGACGGAAACGGAGACATCGCCCTTACCCTGTATAAGATTTCCGGCTAGGGCGGCTGTTGTTTTATGCCCAAAGGACTGTTGATATGATAAAGCATTCTGTTTTTTGCGCGATCCTTTGCCTGCTGTTCATGGGCGGGAATGTCATGGCGGAGGAACCCGCGGCGGCGGCAGAACCCGCGGTTCCGGCGGAAGTCGCGGCTCCGGCGGAAACCCCTGCGGCAGCGGAGGAGCCTGCGGCTCAAACCGGCAGGCCCTTTATCGTGTATCACGAGGGCCTGAGCGCATCCTGGCTGACCCGGATCATCAAACAAACGGGCCGGAGCAATTTTGTCTACGAAGATTTTCTGGCCGGCCTCTACTTCGGCATGGCCCTGACGAATGTCAAATACGTTACCCCGGCGATCCGCCTGACCGCGTATTACCCGCTGCGTTCCACCTTTAATAAATATCCCCAGGCGTCCAAGACCCCGCTGCACTATGGGGCGGATTTTTTTGGGGGCGCCGCTTTTCAGATAGACCAGCTGGAGTATGTCCGCATTAGCCTGACGCCGGGCCTGCACCTGTTTTTCCTCAATTCGGATCGCTGGAATTATCTGAACCTGGGCATCGCCGGGCGGGCGGGGGTGGAACTGCCCCTGACACGGGGCTGGACCATTTTGATAAACGGCATCGCGTCCCTGGATAACGGCAACCTGGGCGGCAACTGGCGCATGGAGCCCTTTGACGTGGCCTACCAGTACCAGGTTGATTTTGGCGTCCGGTACAGCAGAAAGCTTTCCAATGCCGTTCCCTGGATAAAGCCCCGGAAAAAAACGCCGCCGCCGGAGACCAAAACAGAACCGGAATCCGGGCCGGAGGAAGAATCCGATCCTTTCCTGATATTCATGCGCTAGCGGTTTGTTGCGCATCGCGCATAAAATCTCCAAAATCGCCGATTGGTGAGGCTGTTCCAACTTTTGACGCCACCCGGTATAATGCCCCATGCCCCGAACTTTTACCCTCACCGCGCTGGTTCTGCGGACCCGCCCTTCGGGAGAGTCGAACCGGGAAGCCTGGTTTCTCACCGCCGAAGAAGGACTCTGCCAGGCCACGGTGTTTGGCGGTCCCAAAAGCAGGCTCCGCGCCCATGTGGCCCCTTTTCATTCCGGGCCCCTGTGGATATACCGCGACCCGGTGCGGAATTCCCGGAAGGTTACGGATTTTGATGTGCACTGCTGGCGGCCCGGCATTCGGGAACAATACGAGCGGACTATGGCGGCGGACGCCCTGGCGGAAACGATCCTGAAATCCCACGGCGGCGGCGGAAACTGGGGCGCCGCTTTTTCGCTGGCCGGCGGTTCCCTGGACGCCCTGGAAGCGGCGGGGGAACGGCACTGTCTTCCGATTCTGCTGCACTTTTTCTGGAACTGGCTGGACATTCTGGGCCTGCGGCCCGAATCCCCGCTCCCCCTGGACGCCGGGGCCCGGAACTGGCTGGCGGCGGTGGAGAATCTGGAGCCCCGGCAGCTTTTGCGCTATAACCTGGACGGGGCCTCCCTGGGCCGCCTTAAAGCCTCCCTCACCTCCCTCCTGACAGAAGCCCTGGGGCGGCGGCTCGCAACCTGGGACTGGTAGTTCCTTCGCGGTGAGGGTTTAGGTTTAGGGGTTCAAATAACTTCGTAGCCCGCTTCCACAATGGCGGCTTTCATGGCTTCAGGGCTTACACGGTCCGTGTGTTCCACCTCGGCGCTGTTGTGTTCCAGGCTGACTTTGGCGGACACAACGCCGTTGATCCCCTCCAGCGCCCCGGTAACGTGTTTGACGCAATGCTCGCAGGACATTCCGCTGATTTTTAACGTGGTCTTCATATAACTTTCCTTGTATGGTACCATGAGTTTGCCGCGCCTGGGACATACCATGGCACGGTAGGCTCCGGTAATATTTTACCGGATATGAAGCGGAGGGTCTATGTTATACCGGCTTGATAAAAAATCGGGGAACCGTTTGTCCATATTGGGTTTCGGCTGTATGCGGTTCCCCCGGACCCTGGGGGTCATTGATCCCCGCAAGACCGAAGATCTGATTATGAAGGCCCTCAGGGGCGGGGTCAACTATTTCGACACCGCCTGGATTTATCCGGGGAGCGAAGAGCTTCTGGGGAAGATTCTGGAAAAAAACCAGGTCCGGGACAAGGTCTTTATCGCCACGAAGCTCCCGGTGGTGTACCTCAGGGGCCCCGCCGATTTTGACAAGTATTTTAACCAGACCCTGGAACGGCTGAGGACTTCATACCTTGATTATTACCTTATGCATATGCTCACGGATCTGGACCTCTGGGAAAAACTCAAGTCCTGGGGTATTGAGCAATGGATCGCCGAAAAAAAACAGGCCGGCGGGATCCGGCAGATCGGGTTTTCCTACCATGGGAGCCTGGACGGTTTTCTGGGCATCGTTGACGACTACCCCTGGGAATTTTGCCAGATCCAGTACAACTATGCGGATGAAAATTTTCAGGCCGGGGTGAAGGGCCTGAAGAAGGCCGCGGAAAAAATGCCCGTGGTGATCATGGAGCCCCTGCTGGGGGGGAAGCTTGCCGGGAGCCTTCCCCGTGAGGCGGCGGGAATTTTCCAAAAGGCCCGGCCCGAATGGTCCCCCGCGGCCTGGGGCCTGAACTGGGTGTGGAATCAGGAGGAAGTATGCCTGCTCCTTTCGGGGATGAACGAGGATAAACAGCTTGAAGAAAACCTGGCCCTGGCGGACAAGGCCCTGCCGGGGATGCTGGGCCCGGAAGATATGGACGTGTATCGCCGGGCGCTTGAATCCCTGAACCGGGCCTACCGGATCCGCTGCACCGGCTGTAACTACTGTATGCCCTGCCCCAGGGGGGTCAACATCCCCGGCAGTTTCGCCGCCTACAACACCTCGTTTTCCATCGGCTTTGTGGCGGGGATGCAGCAGTTTGTTACCAGCACCGGACTTACCTCCGAGCGTTCAGGCAGCCCTGGCCTCTGTATCAAATGCGGGAAATGCGAACAGCACTGCCCCCAGCACCTGCCGGTCATCAAAAACCTGGGAGATGTGCGGCGGCGGATGGAACCCCTCTGGTTCCGGGCTCTGGGCCGCATCGTCCGGGCCTTTCTCGGCAAAGACCGGAAACCCAAGACCGCGTAAGGGGCCCGGCAATTGTGGCTTTTGCGGCGCCGGGTGGCGCAAAAGGCGCGGGCGCAAAGGCTCCCGGCCTCAGGGCCGCCGCAGACCCTCAACATGGCGGAAGCGGAAAAGCATATCCACAAAAGCCCGGCTTTTCCGGGGATCCTCCCGGAAATAATAGAGGTGGCTCCCGCAGCGGCAGTCGGAAGAGCCGAAACCCGGAACCGCCTTTCCCCCTAAATCCGCCAGGGCCGCGGCCAGATCACATTCCCGGTTTTGGTAGCTGTAGATTGGCAGGGCTTTGACGGCGGCGGCAAAGGGGCGGAGGTAGTCCAGATGCCAGTGCCGCTGTTTCCCCGTTATCCGCAGATGGCGGCTGATCCGTTTGGACAGGTTCTTCCGGGCCGAACCCGCGTAGACATACCAGCCCCGTTTGAAAGCCCGTGTTCCCAGGGCGCCAATTTCCACCCCGCGGGATTCCGGCAGTTCCAGAATGATCAGGTAGTTCCCGCCGTCCCCCGCGGCCAGCTTCCCGTGGGAAAGGTCGACCGGCACCGAAAGGGCCGCCAGCGCCGCGTTGCCCGCCGGGTCGCAGCGGAGGAGGCTGGCGTGAATTGCCACCGGGCCCCCGGAAACGGAGCCTGCCGTATAACCATGGTTGCTTAACGCGGTTGCAAACAACGGGTCCGGCGGACCCGCATGGCCGTACTTACTTAGCGCCGCCGCAAACAACGGGTCCGTGTGAAAGTTGGGGACAAAAACTTCCGGTTTTCCGTGGACGATGACAAAAAGCACATGGCACTGATAGCCCTGGCCGCTGAGGGCCGCCAGTTCTTCCAGATGTTTCAGGGCCCGTTCGCTGGGCGCGTCGGGGAACATGGCCGTGCCGTATTCGATGAGGGAACAGGCCTTGACCTCCACCAGATGCCGCGCGCCCCGTTTGCCAATGCAGAGAAAATCAAAGCGGGAATTCCCCAGGGTGAATTCGGGATGAATTTCCCGGAGGCCGGGGATCAACTCCGGCAGGATCAGCGTCTCCGCGGCCCGGTTCGCCCGGGCGGAAAAAAAGGGGACGATGCCCCCCCGGTAACGGAGGGCCGCCACAGTCCAGCCGGTTTTTGCCCCAGCCGGCCCCGCGGCCTTTTTCCGGGACAAGCCTGAGTTGTCCGCCGCCGCCCTTGCCTCCGGGCCTGCCGCCGCGATTCCCGATGGGGCCCGCTTTTCCAGAATCAGGCCGATGCCCGGAATGGCGCAGTCCCGGAAGCCGAAAAATTCAATCAACCGGCCCGGATTGGGGCAGTGGCAGGGAATCTCCCGGCCCTCCGCCCGTGCGATGATGAGGAAGCGGTTTGGCCGCCGGACAAACTCCGCCTCCAGATCGTTTCTGAAAAGGGAGACGGTTTTAACTGGTTTTTTTGCGGAACCCACCGGCGATGACCTCCCATTGGGTTATCAGCATCCCGCAGAGCATTAAAACGAAACCCAGCAGGGTCCAGCGGCCCACCGGTTCGGCCAGCAGCAATGCCCCGCCCAGAGCGGCGAAACAGCCTTCCAGACAGAGGATAATAGTGGCGTGGGCCGGGGGCGCGTCCCGTTGGGCCACTACCTGGAGGGTATAGGCCACGCCCACCGATCCGAGGCCGCCGTAGAGAATGGGGATAACGCTGTCCGGGGAGATCAGTTCCCCGGCCCTGCCCCCGGCGATTCCCCTGATAAGGGCGGGAAGATCCGTCCATCCGAAGAGCCCGGTTTCGGTCAGGCCGGGTCGCAGCAGTTCCGCCAGCGTGCTGATGGAAGGCTCGATGAAAAAGGCGGCGGCCAGGGAGAGCGCGCCGCAGACCCCGAACTGGCCGGAGGACAGCACAATGGGGTCGAGCCGCGGCGCCAGCGCGTCAATGAGCAGCACATGGAAGGCCCAGAAGACGGCGCTGACCGCAGTGATGAGGTCGCCGGGGTTGATCCGGTCCAGATGCCCCGCGGCGCTGACGAAATAAAGCCCCATCAGGGTAAAGACCGCGCCGGCCCAGGTAGCCTTTCCCGTTTTCCGGCCCAGAAAAATTCCGAAGATCGGGGTTAATACCACATAGAGCCCGGTAATAAACCCGGCGTTTCCCGCAGTGGTGAACATGATCCCCAATTGCTGGAGGGTAACAGCGGTGAACAGGCAGCCCCCTGCGGCCAGCGAATAACGGAAAAACCGGCCCGGTCCGGCGGATCGGGCGAAAACGCCGTTTTTCCGTTCCCGGCTCCTGAACAGGATCAGGGGCAGCAGGGAAAGGCTCCCCAAAATGAACCGGATGCCGTTAAAGGCAAAGGGCCCCACATATTCCATGCCGGAACGCTGGGCCACAAACCCGAAGCCCCAAATGCCCGCCGTCAGCAAAAGCAGTATATCAGCTCGCAGGGCCCGTGTGTTCATGTGGAGAGAATAACAGAAAAGGGGAGCGGGCAAAAAGCCCCGGCCCCTGAATGGCGGGCCTCTGGGCCGCGAAAAGCTCCGGAAATCCCGGCCGGGTTTCCGGAGCTTCCCACCAGTGCCATTTACCGGGCGGGGGTACTAAGCCCTGCGGTAGATAAAGAGTCCCGCCAGGGCGGCCACCGCGCCGCTAATCATCAGGATAAGGGGCTGCTGGTAACCACCGGCGATTTTGGCGGAACCGCCGAAAGCCCGGGCGAGACGGTTGGCCTCCCCGGCGAGTTTTCCCCCCACGGACTGGTAGAATTCTACAAATTGATAGACGCCAATCGCCAGGGCCACAACCCCGGCGGCCAATAACAGGATGCCGATGATTTTTACCAGGCTTAAACCCCTTGCCATAAGTACTCCTTGCCGGAGACGGAAGCCCGCCGGGCGGGGCCGGATCACGGCTCTTCGCGGATCAGGGCTTCCCGGAAACCTGCGGCGCCCAGTCTCTCTGCCACCGATTGTACCTCTTCTCCCCGGACTCCGGCAAGTACCACCCGGAAGAATTCGCCGTACCGTTCATAGGCCGGGCTCAGGCCGGCGTTTTTCAGCTTTTCAAAGGCGTCCACCGCGTTTCGGGCGATCCGGTAGGAGCCGACCTGCAGCCGGTAGCGTTTGCCGGGAACCGGGGGCACGGCGGGTTTCAGTGTCGCGGTCTGCGGGGGATACGCGGCCCCGTTGTATTCGGGGATCGCCGGTATGGCCGCAGGCTGCGGGGCCGCCGGCTGGGGAGGCGGCGCGGCCTGGGCCGGAACCATCGTCTCGCCCGCGGGCCTCGGCGCGGCCTGCTGAGGAAGCGGCGCGGCCTGCGGCGGCGGCGGCGCGGCTTCCACGGGGGCGGTAGCCCAGCCCGGATCGATAAAGCCGGACCCGCTGCCGGGCGCGGAAGCCACCGCCGGGACCCCGCCGGTTTCCGTTCCCGCGGGGAGAACCACCGGGCCGGAACTTTCCACAATAACCGGGGCCGTTCCGGTGGCCAGCATATCCAGTTGTTCCGCCGCAGCCCGGGACACGTCAATGATCCGGGCCGAAACAAAGGGCCCCCGGTCGTTCACCCGAACGGTAACTTTCCGGTTGTTATGGGTATTGGTGACGCTCAAAATTGTGCCGAAGGGCAGGGTAGGGTGGGCGGCGGTCAAAAGGGCGGAATTGAAAATTTCCCCCGAAGCGGTGGGCCGCCCGTCAAATTCTGTTCCGTACCAGGAGGCGATTCCCTCCTGCCGGAATATTTGCCCCCCGTTTTCCGGCTGAACCTGGGCATTCATCCGGGGCGCGCTGACCAGGGCGATAAGCAGCCCCGCAAATACTGGAGAGATGATCCGTTTCATGGTTATTTATCGGTTTTTTCCTCCCGTTTCTGAATTTCACCCGCCGGTGACAAAAAGTGTTTTTTTCATTAAATTTAAAAAAGCCGGAGTTTTTCCAAAACCCGGCTGTTTTTGAAACCAGTTCCGGATGGGGGTTTTTATGCCGTTGGTGAAACAGATTTATCTCGCGGGGGGCTGTTTTTGGGGAACCGAAAAGTACCTGGCCCTGATTCCCGGCGTACTCCGCACCGAAGTTGGCTACGCCAACGGCCTGACCGTTAATCCCTCCTACGAGGATGTCTGTTACCGGGACACGGGCCACGCGGAGACGGTAAAGGTTGAATACGATCCGGCGGCCCTGGAACTTTCCCGCCTGCTCTCCTTTTTTTACCGGGTCATTGATCCCACCTCGGTAAACCGCCAGGGCGCCGACCGGGGCGTCCAGTATCGGACGGGAATTTATTATGTTGATGAAGCGGATCTGCCGGCGGTACGGCGTTCCCTTGAGGAACTGCAAAAGCGGTACGGTAAATCCCTGGCCCTGGAGTGTGAAGCGTTAAAAAATTATTATTCCGCGGAGGAGGACCACCAAAAATACCTGGACAAAAACCCCGGCGGCTACTGCCACATCGGCCCCGCGGCCTTTGCGGCGCTCAGGCCCCCGGCGGTGGCCGGGTAGCGCCTTCCCCGTCCACCATCCGGGCCGCCGTATCGTAGATGGCCTGGTACACGCCGGCGATTAGGTCTTCGTCAATGCCGGAAAAGGCCAGGCGGAGGTAACGGGGCCCCAAGGAAACGGCGCCGATTCCGTGTTTGAACAGCAGTTCCTGCCGCAGGGCCTCGGCGTCCACCCCGGAACAGTAGAAGCTCATAAAATACCCGGAGTTGAAGGGCAGCGGCTTCAAAACCGGATGATCCGGGTGGGCCGTGATAAAAGATTTAACCGCCCGGTAACGGCCCTGCAACATTTCAAGGTACCGCTCTTTTTCCCCCGGCGTCCTCGGATCCTCCAGGGCCTTTAACATCAGGTGCTGGGCCGAGGTGTTGGTGCAGGACACGGAAGAGCGGATGGCTCCCATCAATTTGCGTACCAGCGCGTCGTAGTGTTCGGGCCGCAGGCCGCGGGAACCGTAGGTGAGGAAACCCATCCGCAGCCCCCAGACATAATCTTCTTTGATGGGGCCGTCCACCTTGATCGCCAGAACCCGCTCGTGCAGATCGGCAAAGCGGGCAAAAAGGGATTCCCTGCTGATGGTTTCTTCATAGAAAAGGCCGAAGTAGGCGTCGTCGCAGATCGCCAGAACATCGGCGCCGCCTGCGGCAGCCTCCCGGATAATGTCCACCAGCCCTTCCTTCTCGGCTCCGGTGGGGGAATAGCCCGATGGGTTATTGGGGAAATTAAACAGTATCCGCACTACCCCGGTTTTCGCGGCCCCTTTGACGGCCCGGCTTATTTCTTCCAGATCCAAGCCGCCGCCGGGATTGCCAAAGGAACTCAGGGCGGGGCTGCCGAAAAACGGTATCCCCGTTATCCCGGCCTCCCGGCGGATCTCCGCAATAAGGCTGTAGTTGTCCCAGCAGGGCTCGCTGACAAGGAGGCTGCTTCCCCGGTCCAGGAACATATCGGCGGTGTAGGAAAGTCCCGCGGTCAGGCCGGGGACCACCACGGGCAGGGAAATCCGTTCCGGGTCCAGGGAGGGGTTTTTCCGGATTATGAGGTCTTTCCAGACCTGCCGGGCTTTTTCCACCCCCGCGGTAGGGGCATAGGCCACCGATTCTTCCGGTTTCAGGGCCGCCATATTGCCGGCGATTGCGGAAAGGATCAAGGGTTTCCCCTGGCTGTAGGCCATACCGATAGTCCCGTTGGCCAGAAAGGCAGATTTTTTTGCCTCCGTGGACTGGGCGATGATGCCCTGGGGAAAAAAAAGGCGGCGGCCCAGATTCGACAGAAGCCGTTCTGCCACGGTTCCATCGAGAATGGAGTTAAGTTTTTCTGCCAGCGGATTCATATAGACTCAGCTGCCCACCAGCATCCGGCCAATGTCGGCCATTTCCGGCAGCTGCATATAGAGCGGGCGGCGGCCCTTGGCGTCCAGTTTGTCCAGTTCAACCAGATTGATATACAGTTCGTTGACCAGATCGGCGAAAAGCTGGAGATTGGAGGCAAAATTATTTACCGCCATGTCCCGAAGCACCTTGTCGGGACCGGAACTGCCGCCGCCCAAACGGTTCCGCAGGGTCGGCACCAGCTCCCGCCTGGTCAGGGCCACAAAGCGGGCCGCGGCGGCGATTTGCCGGTACAGCTCGTCCAGGTGATAGCCCTGGTACTGGTACTGCTCGATTTTTTCCGTCAGAATTTCGATCAAGTCCCAGGACTGCTTTTCCAGGGGGAGCTGAAGCAGCGCGGGGCGGATAAAACGGTTGGAAATATTGGTCCGGTAGTGTTCGCCAATCCGTTCGATTAATCTGATAACCTGGGCGTCTCGTATCTGCATTGCCATCATCATATCCTGTCTGCACAGGATTGACAAGCGCAAAAGCCCCATTTAGGATTCTTTATGCGCTCTTTTCCCCGCTCTGTTTTTTTCTTCCTGCCTGGAATCCTGTTTTTTTCTTCCTGCTTTACCGGTGGGGCCAAACCTGCGGTTCTCTGGACCGACCGGCCCGAATTTGCCTTTTATGCGGAATATTTTAATGCCAGCCAAAGCCAGTACAAGATTGAACCCCGCTATTTTGAATCCCCCGCCCGGCAGTTGATCGCCGCCGCCGAAGCCCCGGACATTGTGGCGGGAAGCTGGCTGAAAAGCGCGTCCACCCGGTCTTTTTTTAAACCCCTGGATTCTTTTTTTCGAAGCGGCAAAATTGCGCGAAGAGCCTTTTATCCCCCCCTTTTTGACATGGGAAACATCGGCGGGAAACAGTACCTCCTGCCGGTGTCCTTCAATATTCCCGCCCTGATTTTTGCCCAGGACACCGGGGAACTGCTTTCAAACCCCTTTACCGTCGGGTTTGACGAGGCAAAAACTCTGGGAAGGGCCTACAATCAGAAGCAAAACGACGCCTATACTCGGATGGGCTTTTCCCCCGCCTGGGACGATGAATTTTTCCTTATCATCGCCCGGCTCTTTAACGTCTCGTTCCGGGAAGCCGCGCCCCTGGCCTGGGATGCGGCGGCCCTGGAGCAGAGCATCGCCTTTACCGGCGGCTGGATTCAGGAAGCGAACGGCGGCATTCAGGCGGAAGAAGACTTTACCTTCAAATATCTGTACGATCCGCCGGTAAAACTTGTTCTTTCAGGCCGCATCCTTTTTGCCTACATGGACAGCGCCGGCCTCTTTACCCTGGCGGAGGAACGGCGGGCGAGCCTTGATTTTCGTTGGATAGCGGAAAAAGACGCCATCCCGGTTATTGAGGAAACCGTTTATTACGGCATTACCCGGCGGGGCAGGGCCCGGAAAGCCGCCGCGGCCTTTACCCGGTGGTTCTTTCAGGCCGAAACCCAGCGGCTCATCCTGGAAAAAAGCCGGGATAACCGGATGATAGAAACATCTTTCGGCATTGGAGGGGGCTTTTCGGCCATGCGCTCCGTGACGGAGCAAATTTTCCCCCGGTTTTACCCCAGCCTGCTGGGACACATGCCCCCGGAAGATTTTCTTTCCCCGGCGAATATCCTGCCGCCCCAATGGATCGCGGTAAAGAAAAGGGTCATCCTTCCCTACCTCCATGAACGAATACACTACCCGGCCCAGGAGAACCCAAATTCCCTGGAACGCCGGATTGCCGACTGGCGCCGTCTGAGCCGGGATTAACCCTTTTCCCGGTCCTGCTTTTTCCCTAAAACCCCGGTTTTTTCCCGCCGATACTTACTATAAGGAGTAGCGCCGTGAAAATCGAGGCCATACCGGCAGGAACTTTTCCCAGCATTGGATACGCCATCAGCGCGTCCCGGGGGGGCAGAATGTCCCTTCCCGTGGCTCCCTCGGCCTACATCTATTCCCATTTCCGCCATGTGTCCGGCGTACCGGCCCCCGAAGGGGTGAAGGGCGTGGCCGTCAGCAAGCTGAAAATTCTCGACACCCTGATCGAACAGCTGGGCCGGCTGAAACAGCGGCCCGAACCTTCCTACGGCCCCGCCGGCCCGGTTTCCGAAGAGCGCATCAACGCCATGATCGAACAGTACGAAAACCAGATACGGACCGCCACCGCCCAAGCCGCCGCGGCTCCCGGCTTCGCCCCTGTCCGGCCGGGGGTGGTTTTCAGCCTGGCGGTGTAGGCCCCTTTCCCCTCCTGCCTATACAGGGAACCTTTGAAAACCCCGGTCGGGTTTCCCTATACATTTTTTGTACCCCGGAATCTCCGGAAACCCAACCGGGGGTTCCGGGAATTCCCTTGACCAAATTCCGTTTTTTTTCTTACCATTCACAAGGCGCGCCCGCTAGCCGCAGGTTGGCGGGAGGGCCCAATAATCAGGGGAAACCGGAAGGTTCCCCAAAAGGAGCGTGGGATGAAAAAGACCCCTGTTTTTCGCGTACTTTTGCCCCTGCTGGCGATAGCCGGATTTTTGGCCGGGTGCGGTACGGAAGCAACCATCAAAATCGGATTCAATATTCCGCTTACCGGGGATTCCCCCAAGATCGGCGAGGGCTCAAAATTCGCCGCCGAACTGGTCAGGAAGAAAATCAACGCCGCCGGCGGGCTTGATGTCCAAGGCGTCAAATACAAACTGAATTTTATCTATGTTGACAACGAGTTAAAACCGGAGTCGGCGATTCAGGCGGCGTACCGGCTTATTGAACAGGACCGGGTGCTGGCTATCGTCGGGCCCGACGGCTCGGGCCGGGCCATTCCCGCGGGGGAGGTATGTAACGACAACCGGACTCCCATGATTTCACCCTGGTCCACCAATCCGGCGGTAACGAAGGACCGGCCCTATGTATTCCGGGCCTGTTTTCTGGATCCCTTTCAGGCCCCGGTGGCGGTCAAATTTGCCCGGGAGCAATTTGCGGGGATAAAGAACATTGCCATTCTGTATAATCTGGAAGACGATTATTCAAAAACCCTGGCGGAACTTTTCCGGGACAACTGGACGCAGGCCGCCGGGCCCGGAACGGTGGTGGCCTTTGAATCCTTTGGCCAGAAGGATCAGGATTTTTCCGTCCAGCTGACCAGGATCATCAATTCCGGCGCGGAACTGCTTTATACCCCCAGCTACTACAACCATGTGGCCCTTCTCGTGCCGCAGGCGAAGGATCTGGGCTGGGACAAGCCGGTGATGGGCAGTGATTCCTGGGGTTCCGCGGATCTGGTGTCCCTCAGCAAGGGGGCGGTGGCGGGCTACTATTTTACCACCCACTATGCCGCCGCCGGAGCGGTGGGGAAGACCAGGGAATTTATCGACGAATACAGCGCCGCCTACGGCTATGTTCCTGACGATGTAGGGGCCCTTTCCTGCGACGCGGTGATGATTGTGTTACAGGCAATTCAGGAAGCCGGAATCACCGGAGACCTGGCAACAGACCGGGATGCGATCAAGGACGCCATTGCCTCCATAAAAGATTATGAAGGCATTACGGGGAAAATGACCTTTACTCCCGAAGGCGATCCGATCAAGGACGCCGTGGTGGTGCGGATTAGCGACGAGGGTGAATTTGTCCATGTAGCCAGTTTGCAGCCCTAGGAGCCTATCGCGCTGGTGGAACCGGGGGCCGCCGTCAATGGGACTCCCGGTTTTCCGTACTGAAAAAAGGAGGCGCCTGTGTTGACCGCCCTGCTGCAGAATATTTTCAACGCCCTCCAGTGGGGCAGTTTCTACTCAATGATCGCGCTGGGCTACTGTCTGGTCTACGGGGTTCTCCGGCTGATTAATTTCGCCCACGGTGATATTTTTATGACCGCCTGTTACCTGGCGTTTTTTATTGCCGCCGCCCTTTTGGGCGGCCTCCCCGCGGGGACGGTGGTCTTTTCGCTTACGCTGGTGCTGACCATGATCGGCGCCGCTCTTTTGGGCGTTACCATAGAACGGGTCGCCTACCGCCCCCTGCGGCGAAAGGGGGTGAACCGGCTCTATGTGGTTATCACCGCCCTGATGGTGGGCTTTATTCTGGAAAACGGCAATTTGGCGGTGCTGGGGGCCAGTTCCCGGCGTTTTCCCGATATTCTTGAAAAAACAATCTGGCAGATCGGCCCGGTAACCATCACCAATCTGAAAGTGCTGGTAATCCTGGCGGCCTTTACGGTCTTCGGTATCCTCCAGTTTATCGTACATAAAACGGTTTTCGGCATGTCCATGCGGGCCATTTCCTATGACAAGTTCGCCATCCCCCTTATGGGGATTCCGGTGAACCATGTCATTACCTTTACCTTTGCGCTGGGGTCCGGCCTGGCTGCGGTGGCGGGGATTTTATTCGGGATGTCCTATCCGGTGCTGGACCCCTATATGGGAACCATTATCGGCTGGAAGGCCTTTATCGCCGCCGTGGTCGGGGGCATCGGGGATATTAAGGGGGCTTTTATCGGCGGCTTTATTCTGGGCTTCATCGAAATATTTATCACCGCCTTTTTCCCCTCCAGTTTCAAGGATCTCATTTCCTTCATGATCCTGCTGGTCATACTGGTCCTCAAGCCGACGGGGTTTTTCGGCGTGGCGCGGAGCGCCAAAATATAGGGCCGGGGGCAGGGAGTGTTTCACATGAAGGGCAAAAAAATAAACTACCAGCTGCGGCTCATGGCTATTCTCGCCGGGGGCCTTGTCCTGATCGTCATTCTGGCGGCCCGGGGCCTTATCAACCAGTATATCCAGAGCGTGCTGATGTCCGTGGGGATCAACATTATCTTTGCCAGCAGCCTGAATATCGTAAACGGATACATGGGGGAATTTTCCTGCGGCCATGCGGGGTTCATGGCGGTGGGGGCCTATACCTCGTCGGTGATCTCGCTGGCGCTGTTTACCGGAAGATTCGGGGCGCCCCTGTTGCCCCCCCAGGCGGCGCTGTTTTTGTTTCCCCTGATTATCATTGCCGGAGGAATTGCCGCGGCCTTTGCGGGGCTTCTGGTGGCGATTCCGTCGTTCAAAACCCGGGATGATTACCTGGCGATCATCACGATTGCGGCAAATTATATCATTATCACCGCCATCAACAACCTTGAAGTGGTGGGGGCAAGCCGGGGGCTTATGGGGATGAAATCCGTCATCACCGCCATGAACAATCTGATCTCCCTGCCCTGGATGCTCCTGTGGATCATCTTCTTCGCGGTCCTCTGCGTAATCGCCATTAAACGGCTCATGGGTTCCGTGCTGGGCAAGGGAATTTCCGCCATCCGTTACGATGAAATTTCCGCGGAGATTATGAGCGTGGATACCAACCGGATGAAACTTTTGGCCTTCATGTTTTCTTCGGGGCTGGCGGGAATCGCCGGGGGGCTTTTCGCCCATATGTTGAGTTTTATCAACCCCGGTTCCTTTAACATTATGAAGTCCACCGAAGGGATGGTCATGGTGTACCTGGGGGGCATGGGTTCCCTTTCAGGATCCGTCCTGTCGGCGGTGTTTTTTACCGTCCTGCTGGAACTGCTCAGGCCCCTCCAGATTCTCAAATGGGTGTTCATCCCCCTCCTTTTAATTCTGCTTATGCAGTTCCGCCCCGAAGGGTTTTTGGGGAACCGGGAGCTTTCGGACCTCTTCCGGAAACGGAAAGCGCCGGGCTCAGGCGGTTCCGGCCCCGACAGCTCCGGCGGCTCCGGCGGAGGTTTCCATGGATAAGCATCTTGAAATCCGGCGGCTCACCCACCGGTTCGGCGGCCTGCAGGCCCTGACGGATATTAATATCGCCCTCTCCCGTGGGGAAATAGCCGGGCTTATCGGCCCCAACGGCGCGGGCAAAACCACGGTGTTTAATCTGGTCAGCGGGTTCTATATCCCCTCCGAGGGGGACATTGTCGTCGGCGGGGTGCGGATCAACGCCATGAAGCCCCACGAAATCGCCGCTATGAAGATCGGCAGGACTTTTCAAAATATCAGGCTCTGGAACGAGATGACGGTTCTGGACAACATCCGCATCTCCCAGCATTACCGGCTGGGCTACAATGCGGCGGACGTTTTTTTCCGCACCCGGCGCTACCGGGAACGGGAGGCGGAAATCACCCGCTCCGCCCGGGAACTGCTGGATGCGTTCCATCTGGCGGATCTGGCGGGGGAGTACCCCAGGAACCTCCCCTACGGCATCCAGCGCCGGGTGGAAATCGCCCGGGCCCTTTCGCTGCAGCCGGAATTGCTGCTGCTGGACGAACCCGCCGCGGGCCTGAGTACCGCGGACATTACCAATCTTATCGATTACATTTACTGGATCCACGATCAATTCAAACTGACGATATGGATGATCGAACACCAGATGGAAGTTGTGATGACCCTGTGCAAACGGATTTCGGTGATCGACTTCGGGAAAGAAATCGCGTCAGGAACGCCGGAACAGATCCGAACCAACCACGAGGTGATTAAAGCCTATCTGGGGGACGGGGAAATATAATGCTGCTGGATGTTCAGAATTTAAAGGTTTCCTACGGAAATATCGAAGCCCTCCACGGCATCTCCTTTAATGTTGACCGGGGGGAGATCGTTACCCTCATCGGCGCCAACGGTGCGGGAAAAACCTCGACCCTCTTGAGCCTTGCCCGGCTCCCCCGGCCGGAAGCCCCGGTGGTTACCGGAGGAGATATTCGCTATGAGGGTGCGAGCATCCTGAAAACCGAACCCCATACGCTGATCCAGAAAAAAATGATGGTTCTGGTTCCCGAAGGGCGGCATATCTTCGGGAACCTGACGGTCCAGGAAAATCTCCAGATTGCGGCCTACGCCCACCACCGCGACAAGAACCGGGCGGCGGTTACCGGGGAAATACTGGAACTGGTCTACGGCCTTTTCCCCCGGCTCCATGAGCGGCGGAAGCAGCGGGGGGAATTGTTAAGCGGCGGGGAACAGCAGATGCTGGCGGTGGGCCGGGCCCTGATGACCGGCAGCGATTGTATCATGCTGGACGAGCCGTCCATGGGCCTGGCCCCAAAACTGATGTACGAAATGTTCCGGGCCCTCAAACGCCTTAACTCGGTAAAACATACCACTATTCTGGTGGTAGAACAAAACGCCAAAGTAGCCCTGGAATTTGCCAGCCGGGGCTATGTCCTGAAAACGGGGGAAATTATCGCCGGGGGCGCATCGGAAGACCTGACGGCGGACCCCGGCGTAAAAAAAGCCTATCTGGGGGGCTAGAACCTGTAGCCCAGCGCCAGTTTTACTGTTACGCCATGCCCCAGCCGGGATTTTGCAACTCCGCTGAGTCCGGACGAGCTTATAATATCCGCCATATCCGCTACTATGTCTTTTTCAGCCTGGTTGACGAACCGCAGGCCATAGAGAGCGCCAAAGCGGAGGTAGAGCGGGCCAGTCAGGGAAAAATCCAGGCCGCCTCCCAGTTTGAACCAAAGGGCGTTGAGATCTCCGGAATTCTCATCTTCTATCCCGGTGTCCTTGTTTTTTGAGGAGATCATAATGTCGTATTCAACGCCGATGAGGGGGAAAATCGAGAGGTTTTTACCCAGGGAAAAGGGGTATTTAGCCAGGGCCCCGATGGTGAGCATGGTGTAGCCTGTGTTTGTATCAGTTGATGCCTCGATTATAGGTATACTAAGTACTGTCATGGTTGTCGAGGCTTCTGATGTCCCGCCGCCGGCAAAAAGGCCAAGGGAAAGTTCCACATACCGCGCGTCAAAAAACAGATAGCCGCCGCCCCCGAAATACGGCATTGTTTGTAAGGCGTCAAAGCTGGCGAGGCTGCTTGATGTTGAGACTTCCGCCCCCCCGCCGAAGTCGCCGCCCATATAGCCGCCTGCGCCGATGCTTACCTGGGCCGCCAGGCTTCCCGTGGCAAAGGCCGCCAGAACCAAAACCGCAAAGATCTTTTTCATCATCTGTTACTCCTTTTACTGGTTTACGTGCGGTGTTCATATTCCGCAACATATCGCTTATAGCGATGTTGACTCATACTATTTGCTGTTTGACGGGGTTGTCAATATAATAGTTAATTGTTTCCATGACTGAGAGCGAATTGCGGGCTGTTTTGGGGGCAAATTTACGCTATTACCGGAATTTTCGGGGCCTGACCCAGGCAAAACTGGCGGAAAAGCTCGATATTTCTCCCAATTTTGTCAGCGATCTTGAAAATGGCAAACGCTGGCTGTCGTCAGACACCCTGGTCAATTTGTCGGATACGCTGGACATTGCGGCTTATGAACTGCTCAAGCCGGATTTCCCCCTTTCCGGCGACACTGAATTTTTTATGGAAAAATATTCCCGGGAAGCGGCGGCGCTTACGGTGGACGCCGTCGCCCAGGCTCTGGAAAAGCTCCGCTGCAAATACCGCAAATCCAGCCTAAGCCGGTAACCAACTGGGTTATTGAGCAAGTCCAATATATTCGTAAAAAACGGCGGACGGACGGAAAAATCCCTTGTGTTTTACGCGCCTATCCAATAGTATAAGGGTAAAGCCAAAGGACTTATTCAATAACCCGAACCTCCGGTTCGTTGTTGGTTATCGAACAACACTCATACTGATATGAAAGGAGTTCCCATGAACATAGGCGAATTAAAACATACCGGATTAAAGCAATGGATTGAGGACGCCGTTGCCCTGATGGGCCCCGATTCGGTGGAGGTCTGCGACGGCAGCCAGGCCGAATACGACCGGATGATCCAATTGACCATCGACGCGGGGCTGGCTACTCCCCTGAACCCCCAAAAATTGCCGGGCTGCGTGCTGTTCCGCTCCGACCCCTCCGATGTGGCCAGGGTGGAAAACCGCACCTATATTGCCAGCGAAAAGCAGGAAGACGCGGGGCCTACCAACAACTGGGTAGACCCGGCGGAGCTGAAAAAAACTATGACCGAACTGTACCGGGGCAGCATGAAGGGCCGGACCATGTACGTGATCCCCTTCTCCATGGGGCCCGTGGGCTCGGATATTGCCAAAATCGGGGTGGAGATTACCGATTCCCCTTACGTGGTGGCGAATATGCACATTATGACCCGGGTGGGGGCCAAAGTGCTGGATGTCCTTGGTTCCGGCGGGTACTACGTGCCCTGTTTCCATTCGGTGGGGAAACCCCTGGAGCCCGGCAAACAGGACGGCGGCACGTGGCCCTGCGCCCCGCTGGACAAAAAATACATCTCCCACTTCCCGGAAACCCGGGAAATCTGGTCCTACGGCTCCGGCTACGGCGGCAACGCCCTTTTGGGCAAAAAGTGCCTGGCCCTGCGGATCGCCAGCGTCCTGGCCCGGGACGAGGGCTGGCTCGCGGAACACATGCTGATCCTCAAAATCACCAACCCCCAGGGGGAGGTCAAATACATCACCGGGGCCTTCCCTTCGGCCTGCGGCAAGACCAACCTGGCCATGCTGGTTCCCAAACTGCCCGGCTGGAAGGTTGAAACCGTGGGGGACGACATTGCCTGGATGAAATTCGGCGCCGACGGCAGGCTCTACGCCATCAACCCCGAGGCGGGCTTTTTCGGCGTGGCTCCCGGAACCAATATGGAATCCAACCCCAACGCCATGCTGACCATCAAGAAAAACACTATCTACACCAATGTGGCCCTGACGGAAGACAAGGATGTCTGGTGGGAGATGATCGGCAGCGATGCGCCGGGGAAACTTATCGACTGGAACGGCAACGAGTGGGTTCAGGACAAGAACAACAAGGAACAGAAACCTGCGGCCCATCCGAACAGCCGTTTCACCGCCCCCGCCAAACAGTGCCCGGTGATCGCCCAAGAATGGGAAGACCCCAGAGGGGTGCCCATCAGCGCCTTCCTCTTCGGGGGCCGGCGGCCCAAGACCATCCCCCTGGTGAATCAGGCAAAAAGCTGGATCCACGGGGTCTTCATGGGCTCCATCGTGGGTTCCGAAGTTACCGCCGCGGCCCTGGATCTCAAGGCCGGTACTATCCGGCGGGACCCTTTTGCCATGCTGCCTTTCTGCGGCTACCACATGGGGGACTACTTCAAACACTGGATCAAAATCGGCCAGAGCCACGACGAGTCCAGGCTCCCGAAAATTTTCTTTGTTAACTGGTTCCGTAAAAACGAGGCGGGCAAATTTATCTGGCCCGGCTACGGGGACAACAGCCGGGTTCTGGCCTGGATCTTTGACCGTTGCAACGGCGCGGACAACTATGTGGAAACCGCCATCGGCAACCTGCCCAAACCGGACGCCATTTCCCGGCCCGGCGGGGTGAGCGAAGCGGACATGAAGGAAATCTGCTCGGTGGACACCGAAGGCTGGAAAAAGGAAATCGCCGATGTCCGGGAAAACCACTATCCCAAATTTGGGGACAAGCTTCCCGGGGAACTGGCGGCGGAACTGGACGCCATAGAAAAGCGGCTGGGGGTTTAGGAGCTTCCGAAAACCCAACCGGGGTTTTCCGGTTTTTCCTTGAACATTTTACGGTTAAAAAGACCGCGGGGACTTAAGCGCCCGGCGGTCTTTTTTTCAGGATGGTTCCTTACCGGGCGAGCTGGTTGACAACCGCCTGCTTGATGTCATCGGGCCCGAGGCTGTTCCGCTCGCCGGGGTTGACGTTTACCGCGGCGGTATATTTGACCGCCAGAGCCGTACCCCGGTAGGTGTAGGTCCGTTTATAACCCCGGAAAAAATCGACAAAGTTGTTTTTTTCGTGATCGGTGGTAATATCAATGCGGATGTTGACAATATCATCGGCCCCCAGTTCCGCGGCCTTGGACAGGAGGTCCGCATAGGTTATCTGTGATCCGGTGTGGGTCCTTTTAAATCCCAGGGGCCCGGCGGTAAATTCCTCTACGGATTCCACAAAAATAATCCCCAGCCCGGTAAAATCCTTGACCGCCATATTCACATAGTCGGTCCGCCCGGCCAGTTCGTTGGAAAACTGGGTTGACGAACACCCCACCAGCAGAGCCAGCATGACAAGTCCAGAGATAAGGCGTATTTTTTTCATAACCTTTCGCTCCTTTGTTAATGAAAATGCTAATAGTGTTAAAGATACTACCAAACCGGCTATGAATGGTCAAGGACCCGGTCGTCCATGCGCCTGAGCCGCCGGGAAAGATCCCGGGCCAGGTTCATGATAATCATGGAAAAGATTTTCGCGTCGGTCTTGTAAATCTCCCGGAGGGACCGGTTGGAGATGGACATAAGCTCCACGGGGCACAGCGCCTTGATGGTCGCCGCGGTGGGCATCACGTCCAGCACCTCCATTTCGCCAAAAAAGTCCCCCTCTTTGAACTCGGTCAGGTTCACGTCCCCCTTGTAGACATCCACCCGGCCCGAAAGGATAAAGTGGATTCGGTCGTTCAGCTCCCCTTCGGTCATAATAATGTCCCCCGGCTGGTAACGCTCCTGTTCCATCAGGGGGAGCAGGCGCACAATCTGATCCTCCATGAGGCCGCCGAAGAGGGAATATTTCTGCAACGCCGAAGGTTCTACCATATAACTACTATGACAGCCCTTTAGAGCCGGCGTCAAGTAAAAAAAATAAATTTCGGCAACTCACGCCCCGCGGCGCGTTTAGCGGCGATCGCCCTGGTTGACGAAGAACAGGGCTCCCACCATGACGTAGACCAGCGCCCCCACCGTCAAAAGAACCGGGAAACCGCTGGAGACCGCGAGAATCCGGGCCAGGGCGCTTCCCGCCACCGAAAGGCCGCCGTTCATGCCCCAGGCCCAGGGTAAAAGGTGGGGGCGGTGTTCCTGAAGGCTGTCCAGGCCGTTGGGGTAGGGAACCCCCATGAAGAAGGCCACCGGGGCAATGATCAGGGTGGCGGCGAAAACCCGGGTTAAAAGGCCCGCGGATCGGAACTGGTCCAGAAACCCGTCAAGGCCGAAGATGTAAAAGCACAGGCCCCCGGCGATAAGAGCGCAGGAAACCGCCACCACCACCAGCCGGAACCGTTTGAGGAGGCCGCTGGCAAGGTTCCCCAGCGCCGAGCAGATCAGCATAACGGTGATCACGATGCTGGCCGAATAGGTGGGGTTGGAAAGGAAGACCCCCAGCCGCTGGATAAGAAATATCTCGATCAGCATATATCCCAGCCCCAGCCCGGCGTAGTAGCAGATAACCCCCGCCGCGCCCCGGCGATTGGTAAAGAGGCTTTTCCAGCGGCCCGCCACGGGGATAAGGATGACGATAAGGCCGAAGAGACAGGCCTGAACCAGCATTGCCAAAAGGAGGAGGTAGCCCCATTCCTCGGAAATGTCCTCCATCTGATCCAGATAGATGGGCAGGTTCCGCAGCTTCAAAAAGCCCGAATAATAGGGCCGGGAATCCCGGATGGGCCGGACGTCAAAGACATACTGCTTTTGGATCTCCGCCCCCCGGCCATCAAAAAAGGCCAGAATCGCCGCCCGGTACATATCGGCGTTGGTAAAACTTTCCACCGCCGCTTCTTCCCTATGATCCTCAAAGTGGTTGCGGTAGGCCCCCATAAGGATGTTAATGTCCCGCTGGGGCAGTTCCGCGCCGGGGACATAGAGGAATTCAAAAGACCGGGTCCGTACAAAGTTGTTGAGGTCGTAGAGTTCCCCCTCGGTAAAGGGGCCGTTTTTTACCAGAATAGTAGAGGTGGACATAAAGAGGCCGAAGGAGTAGAGGCTCTGCTCCGGCGCAGCCATTCCCGACTCTTCCATGGCGGTGATCACCGTGTTGAGGAGCCGGAGTACGTTCCGGGGAGGATTCAGCCGGTCCCAGACCGTGATGGATAGAACCCCCTCGTCTTTCAGGCTTTTCAGGTATTCCTTGACGGCTTCCACGGTGTATTTGTAATCCTCATGAACCGCATAGCCCCCGGAATCGGAAAGGCCGATGGAATCCACCAGGCTTATTTCGATAAGATCGTAGGTTTTTTCATGATCCATGCACCATGCCCGGCCTTCCCCCTGAATCAGCCGGATTTCACCGGAATCCAGAAGCCGTCCGGTAAACCGGGAGACATTTGAATCGTCCCGGAGCAGGCGGATCATCTCCTGCGAGGGCTCCACAATGTCTATGCTCCGGGCCCCCTTGTACCGGGCGATCTGGGCGTTGATGCCCCCGCTCAGGTTGACCAGCAGCACTTCGGGGTTGGCGATCATCGTGTAGGGAGCCGCCATGGGCAGGTAATCCATGTAAACCTGCTCGTTTTCCCGGAGCTTCCCCATGATCCCGATGGGCCCCTCACCGTCCACAAAAAGCCCCCAATAGGGCTGTTCCGGCATGGCGGGAATCCGCAGAGCCGCGTTGTCCGAGAGTCCCGGCGCAAAGTGGAAATACCGGGAATCGTAGACATGGTACTCCCCGCCGGGGCCGTAAGAATGGTGGACCAGACTGGAATCGGGGTACTTCCGCACATAGCTGATGGCCTTGTAATCGGAGATCCGGATATTCCCCCAGAAAAACACAAAGCAGATTGAACAGAGGACCGAAAGGGACAGGGCCAGCAACTGGAGGCCGGGAAACCCGTATTTTCCCCCCGGCCCGTCCCGGACCACGGTGGTAAAGAGGGCCGCCGCCACAGCCAGGGCCAGAATGGGAAGGATCAGGTACTGAGGGGGTAGCAGAAACATAAAAACAATGATGAAAAAGCCTCCCACCCCGGAGCCGATCATATTCCAGAAATAGACCTTCTGGATTTCGTCCCGCAGCGACATAAAGGCCACCCCCGTAAAGGTGGCGACCGCAAAAAACGGCAGGCCGTAGATGATGTAATAGGCCCCGATGAACCAGAGCTGCCGGGAATCGGAGGCCAGAAACACGGGGTTAAAGGGCACCATCTGGGCGGCGATAAGCGCCAGCGTCATCAGCAGGGGCAGGCTTATGGCGCAGATCGAGAGGATCATATCGGCCCGTTCATTGACCCATTTTTCCAGAAAGGTGAGGATGATTCCCGAAAGGCCGATGCCCAGCAGGGCGGTGGAAATGACCAGCGAGCCAAAATTGGACCAGCCGCCGACGGAAAAGATCCGCATCACATACAGTTCATAGGAAATCCCCGCCACGGAAACAAAAAACAGGGCGATCAGCTTGGTGTTTTTCATATAACGTCCAGTATAATAAAAAAGCGCCGGGATTTACAATAGAGCAGGGCTGTTTCCGAACCCGTTACTTTATTTTCCACCCAGGACAAAAGCCTCCCGCCTGCCGGGGGGCCTGGATGCGCGGCATGGATGCCGGATTGATGGCGCGCGCGTTGACAGCGGCGGGGATTTTTCCTACACTGGAGTTGTTTAGTAACCCGGTTGGTTCCTGAACAAGGGAAACCCTGGAAGCCCCGGCTGGGATTCCAGCGGCTCCCGCAAGTCTCTTTTTTCTATTGGTGTAAACAGGTGAAAATTTTTCAAACTTCTGTCCCCGCGTTTATCATTGTCATTCTGGCCGCCGGATGGATAAGCGGATTGGTCTCCGGCCTGACCCTTCCCCTGCTGGTTTCGGCGCAGTTGGAGCAGGTGGTTCCCTATGAGGAAGCGGTGGCCCGGCTCGCGGTGGAAGAAGCGGCCCAGGCTGCCCTTGAAGCCGGGGCGGACAGCCCCGAATACGGCCTGGCCTACGAAACCCTGCCGGGGGCCCGCAAATACGACGGCCCCGGCCTGGCCCGGTCCATGCCCATCGAAACCAAAGAAGTATGGCTGTCCTGGATGCGGAACAACCGGAACGACGCCCCCGCTTTTCTGGAGGACCGCTGGAACCTGGCCCAGGACTTTGTCCTTTCCTCGGAACTGAAGCGCCCCGAAGATGCCCGTGCCTTTTTGCTGGCCCCCCGGGAACATTTTGTCCGGGCCCGGAACAAGGGACTTGAATACGCCGACACCTGGCTCCCCATCGGCTACGGGGCCACCATCACGGATCCCGATGTGGTGGCCATGATGACCACTACCCTGAACATCAACCCCGGCGACAAGGTGCTGGAAATCGGCACCGGATCGGGCTACCAGTCGTCGATCCTGTCCTATCTGACCAGCGAGGTCTACACCATCGAGATCATCAAGCCCCTGTTCATCGAGACCGACAGCCTCTACCGGGATTTGGAAAAATTCTACCCCGCCTACGGTTCCATCAACCGGAAACTGGGGGACGGCTACTACGGCTGGGAAAAATACGCTCCCTTTGACCAGATCATCGTAACCTGCGCTATCGACCACATTCCGCCGCCCCTGCTCCGGCAACTCAAACCGGGGGGCGTCATGGTTCTGCCCCTGGGGCCGCCGGGCCGCCAGTACATTATGGAAGTGAAGAAGGAAGTGGCCGAAGACGGCTCCATTATTCTGAGCCGGCGGGACGTATACAACGGCCTGCGGGTCAGCTTCATTCCCTTCCGGGACGAGGCGGGAACTTCTTACAGCGGCCCGGTGACGGAATAGGCCGGCGCGCCGGCAGCACAGGCCCGGCGCATACCAAAAGCCCCCGCGCGTACCAAAGGCGGCGGTATTTAGGCCGCCCTGCGCGTCGCCCTGCGCGCCGGTAATCCGGGCAAGGATGCCGCTGTATCAGGGCTTTAGGCGGCACAAAAAAAGCCGCGCCGGGAGGCGCGGCCTATACATCAGTTTTTTTCAAAACCAACCGGGGGTTTGGAACAACCTCACCTGACTTTTAATTCCAGGGTTGGGTTGCCGGGCGCCGCCGCGGCCCGGGCATATTTTATGGCAATGCCCGATACAATATTGGTCCGCTTTGCATAAAATACGGCGTAGAAGCTCCCCTCATAGTCAATATTCAGATCTATGACCGCATCCGCTCCGGGGAACTTTTTTTGCGCTTCCTCAAGCAGATCAACATAGGTTATCCCGCCGCTCTGGTAAAGAAACGCATCCACGGGGGACCAAAACGCGCCCCCGTCAATGTGGGTGCCCAACACGCCAAACCACGCTTTTTTCAGCGTTACCGGGCCCAGCACTTCATACTGCCTGCCCTGGGCAATCTCTATCGGCTTCTTGTCCAAAGCGGTGTTTTTCGTTGTTGCCACATTGGTCGCGCAGCCCATAACCGATACCCCGATTATCGTCGAAGCGATAATTACCAAAATACCTGTTTTCTTCATCAAAATAGCCTCCTGTTTGATTTTTACCCGGCCAAAAGACAGGGTAATACATGGAAAATCATAGTATGGCCATCATTTTATCATAAAAAAATAAAAAGTCAACGGTTTTACCGTTAAAATAACACTAATGCAGTGTTTTCAGAATTCAAAAATGTTTATTTTATTGAATGATGACCCCCTTACAGGCGGCATTTATCAGAAATCTCCGTTTTTTTCGCAAAAAGAAACGATTCAGTCAGCTTGAATTTTCCGAGATGATCAATATTTCGCCCAACTACCTGAACGCTGTGGAAAACGGCAAAAATTTCCCCTCGCCCGAGGTGCTGCAAAATATCGCCGACGGCCTGGGTATTTTTCCCTATCAGCTTTTTCTGGAATACCCGGTGGACGGGCCGGATGGGGCGGAACAGAGCAGGATGGTTCAGGAATTAACCCGGATTAAACAAAAGTTGATGAAGGAAATAGACGAAATTATCAAAAAATACGAAGGCCTCTGAATTTTCCTGTTGCGCCGGCGCGTGAAGGCAGCCCGTAGCGGGCTGATTGCCAGGCGCCGGCAGCACACGCCCGGCGCATACCAAAAGCCCCCGCACGTACCAAGGGCCGGCGGTCTTTAGGCCGCCCTGCGCGCCGTGCGCGAAGGCAGCCCGTAGCGGGCTGTCCGGGAAGTAACCTCGAACCGAAAGTTCGCGCTTCCCGGACACCCTCCTATTCTTCCCAGAGCCAGGTGGACAAGTACCGCTCACCGGTGTCGGGAAGGACGGCGACGATGGTTTTGCCTTTGTTTTCGGGGCGTTTGCTCACGGTCAGGGCCGCTTCAAGGGCGGAGCCGGAGGAGATGCCCACCAGGATGCCTTCTTCCTTGGCCAGCCGCCGGGCGGCGCTTCCCGCCTTCACATCGTCGGTCTGGTAGATTTCGTCCACGATTTTGGGATCGTAGACCGTGGGCTGGAAACCGGCGCCGATGCCCTGGATTTTGTGGGGCCCCGGCTGGCCGCCGGAAAGCACCGGAGACGCGGAGGGCTCCACGGCGATCACCTTGACCGACGGTTTTTTCGACTTGAGGTATTTGCCCGCACCGGTAACTGTACCCCCGGTGCCCACCCCGCCGATGAGAATGTCGATCTTGCCGTCCGTATCGGCCCAGATTTCGGGGCCCGTGGTTTTTTCATGGACCGTGGGGTTGGCGGGGTTGTCAAACTGCTGGGGGATAAAGGAATTGGGAATCGACGCGGCCAGTTCTTCCGCCCTGGCAATGGCTCCTTTCATGCCCCTGGCGCCTTCGGTCAGTTCCAGTTCCGCGCCCAGGGCTTTGAGGAGCTTCCGCCGCTCAACGCTCATGGTTTCCGGCATGGTCAGGATGATCCGGTAGCCTTTGACCGCCGCCACAAAGGCCAGCCCGATACCGGTATTGCCGCTGGTTGGTTCGATGATCACCGTGCCCTTTTTCAGCTTGCCGGCCTTTTCCGCGGCTTCGATCATCGCCAGGGCTATCCGATCCTTGACGCTGTGGAGGGGGTTAAAGCTTTCCAGTTTGACATATACGACGGCGTCCCCCTCGTTGATTTTGTTGATTTTGACCAGGGGCGTGTTCCCAATCAAATCCGTAATTTTTTCGGCCCGTGCCATAAAAACCTCCATGAAAATCACACATTAATTCTTAGTATTAATATAGATGTTATAATATAAAAAGCAAAATGTCAAGGGTTCCGGACGATTTTTTTCAAAAACGAGGCTGTTCCGAAACTTCAGTTTTTGGAACAAGTTCAAAATGGTAAAAAGGCCTGAGTTTTTGGCCTTTGTTCTTTATGGCGGTTCATTGACGGAAAAAGGGTAAACCGTTATACTTCCCCCAGCTTTTTTAGGAGGAAATCTATGACAATGAGGAAATTGGCTTTTGCGGCGCTTTGCGTCCTTGCGCTGACCGGTATTTCCTGCGCAAAAACGCAGGGTTCCGGCAATCTTACCCTGGAACCGGGGGTTCTGACCGTCGGTATGGAAATCGGCTACCCGCCCATGGAGTACCTGGATGAGGACGGGAAAACCCCCGTCGGCTTTGACGTAACCATGGCCACGGCGCTGGCGGAAAAACTCGGCCTGGGGGTAAAATTCGTTGATACTGCCTGGGACGGGATTTTTGCCGGGGTTAATACCAACAAATATGACTGCATCATCTCCTCGGTAACGATTACCGAAGAACGACTGGCGGCCCATAACTTTACCCGGCCCTATATCGGCAACTCCCAGGCTCTGGTGCTTCTGAAAGGTTCCGCGGTAAAAGCCCGCAGCCCGGAGGAACTGGGGGGGCTCGATGTGGCTTATCAGGCGGAAACCACCTCGGACATTTTCATGGCCAAACTGGCGGAAGGGGGTTTGAAATTTACCCCCCGTGAATACGACAAGGTGATAAACTGCTTTGACGAACTCCGGCTGGGCCGGGTGGACGCCATTGTCTGCGACATCCTGGTGGCGGTAGATTATGTGGCCCCCGAGGACACGCCCTTTGAGATCGTCTGGCAGGGCACGGCGGACGAGGTTTTCGCCGTCTGCCTGAAAAAAGGCAACGACGCCCTCACAGAAGCGCTGGACAAGGCCCTGGACGAACTGTTCGCCGACGGAACCATGCTGAAATTTTCCCAGGACACCTTCAAAAAAGACCTGGTTTCCGCGGCCCGGCCCTAACCGCAGAGGCAGATGTCCAAGTTCGAAACCATACTAACCTGGATACCCCAGCTTTTGGCCGGAGCCCGGGTTACTATCTCCCTGACCATCCTGGCGGTTTCCGCCGGGGTGGTTTTGAGTCTTTTTCTGGCCCTGGGGAAAATGTCGAAAATTACGGCGCTCAACAAGCTATGCAGCGCCTATATATTTTTTTTCCGGGGCACCCCGCTGCTCATGCAGCTTTACTTTATTTACTACGCCCTGCCCATGATCACCCCGTTTTTGACGATCAACAACCGTTTTTTCGCCGCCTTTATCGCCTTTAGCCTGAACTCCGCGGCCTACTGCGCGGAGATCATCCGGGCGGCGATCCAGAGCATCGACAAGGGCCAGTTCGAGGCTTCCCGGGCCCTGGGGCTTTCCTACGCCCAGACCATGCGGCTGGTGGTCATCCCCCAGTCGATCCGGCGGCTTATCCCTCCGGTGGGGAATGAATTTATTATGATGTTGAAGGACGCTTCCCTGGTGTCGATGATCGCCCTGACGGACATTACCAAGGCCACCCGGAATATCGAATCTTCCACCCGTTCCGCCCTGGTGTATATCCCGGCCATGATCCTCTACCTCATCATTACCGCGGTGTTTACCTACATTTTCCACAAACTGGAAAAAAAGTATTCCGTCTATGAATGAAGGGCCGCCATGTCAATGATCAAGACCCTTGGGGTCAACAAATCCTTTGGGCATATCAGGGTGTTGAAGGAAGTTTCCCTTACGGTAGAACAGAAGGAAGTGGTCTGCATCATCGGCCCTTCGGGGGCGGGGAAGTCCACGTACCTGCGATCCCTGAACCGGCTGGAGCGGATTGACGACGGCCAAATTTATATCGAAGACAAGCTCCTGTTTGACTGCAAAAACGGGGTGAACAGCGTGAAGATGCACCCGGAGGAACGGAACAGGGCCCTGCGGGAAGTGGGGATGGTGTTCCAGCGGTTCAACCTTTTCCCCCACAAAACGGCGATTGAGAACGTGATGATGGCCCCGGTTCATGTGCGGAGGATTCCGGCGGACGAGGCCCGGGAAAAGGCCAGACTGATGCTTGAACGGGTGGGCCTGGGGGACAAGATCGACACGTGGCCCAGCCAGCTTTCCGGGGGCCAGCAGCAGCGGGTAGCCATTGCCCGGGCCCTGGCCATGGAACCCCGGATCATGCTCTTTGACGAGCCCACCTCGGCGCTGGACCCGGAACTGGTGGGCGAGGTTCTGGCGGTAATGAAGCAGCTTGCCGCTGCGGGGATGACCATGCTGGTGGTAACCCACGAAATAGGCTTTGCCCGGGAAGCCGCGGATCAGGTGGTCTTTATGTTCGACGGGGCAATTCTCGAAACCGGCGCGCCGGAACAGATGTTCAGCAATCCCCGGAACGACCGGACCCGCCAGTTTTTGCAGAGCGTCCTGTGAGCTTGTTCCAAAATCCGGTTGGTTTTGGAAAAGGCTCTTGTAATCCTTACAGGGAACCTACCAGATCCGGGCCGGGGGTCAAGGTTTTTGCGCCGGGCTTCCAGCGGGCGGGGCAGACCTGATCTGTGTGTTTGGCCACATACTGGGAGGCTTCCACCCGGCGGAGCAGTTCATCGGCGTTGCGGCCCACATTGCCGGCCAGTACCTCGTAGGCGACAATTTTCGCCTCCGGGTTGACGATGAAGCTGGCCCGGTCGGTAATGCCGTCCTCTTCAATCAACACGTCAAAATCCCGGGCCAGCACCATGGTGGGGTCCGCCAGCATGGGGTACTGGATTTTCTGGATCGCCCTGGACATATCGTGCCATGCCTTGTGGACAAAGTGGGTATCGCAGGAAACTGAGTAGACCTCGCAGCCGGCGGCCTTGAAGCGGTCGTAACATTCCGCGAGATCCTCCAGTTCCGTGGGGCACACAAAGGTAAAATCCGCGGGGTAAAAGAAAAACACCGACCATTTGCCTACAATGTCCGCCTTGCTGACGGTTTTGAAGCTGCTGTCCTGAAAAGCCCAGACAGAAAAATCTCTTACTTCCTTGTTAATTAACGACATTTTGGAATTCTCCTTATTACTCGAGGTTGTTCCAAAACCCGGTTGGTTTTGAAACAACCTCTTGGAAAAGCGGACATTTGGCCGCTTTTCCATATAAATCTAAGGTTGCTGTTCCAAAAATTGAAGTTTTGGAACAGCCTCATTCATATAAAATACATGTAGGATTCATCCGGGTCAACCGTCCCTATCATGGAGGCCAGGGTTTTTCGGTCAATCACCGCGGCGATCCGGTCGTTCAGGCGGTCAAAAACCGTCAGGCGGATGCAGCGCTGGAGCCGTGTCTCTTTGGTGTTGGGAAGGGGGGGATCCACTACCAGCATATCCCCTTCCAGCATCCGCAGGGCGTCGCCGATGATAATATCCTCGGGCTTTTTTGCCAGCGCATAACCGCCGGACGCGCCCTTGACGGAGCGGATAAAACCGGCCCGCCGGAGGATCACCGCCACCTGTTCAAGGTACCGGATCGAAATGGCCTGCCGTTCCGCAATGCTGGCCAGCGATATATGATCTTCCCGGATATGTTCGGCCAGATCGATCAACAGCCGGGTGCCGTAACGTCCCCTGGTGGAAATTTTCATATCGCATACTCCATCTGATCCAGCTTGTGATACGCTTCCACCAGATCCCGCAGGCTGATGGAATCGACGCAGGTGGAAATTTCCTTATACAGTTCCCGCCAGGTATGCTGGGAGCGGCACTGATCCTCAATGGGGCACAGCCGGGAATTGACGCAGTCCACCGGTTCCAGCGAGCCTTCCACCGCCCGCAGCACATCCCCCGCGCTGATGTCCTCCGGCTTTTTCCCCGGAAGATAGCCCCCCAGGGGCCCCCGGATGCCCTGAATGAGCCCCGCTTTTCGCAGGGGGATAAAAAGCTGTTCCAGATACCCGTCCGATATGCCGGTGTATTCCGCAATGATCCGGGTACTGGCAAATTCGCCTTCCGGGAGCAGGGCCATGTAAAGGAGGGCCTCCAGCGAATAGCGTCCTTTGGTTGAAATTCTCATAATCCGTTTTCCTTCTCGCAGTGTGCAAATGCCCGGTCCAAATCGCCGATAAGGTCTTCCACGTTTTCAATGCCCACCGAGAGCCGGAGCAGTTTTTCGGTAACTCCGGCGGCAAGCCGCATGGGTTCCGGTATGGCTCCATGGGTCTGAACCAGGGGATAGGTGATCAGGGATTCTACGCCCCCCAGACTTTCGGCAAAGAGGACGAGGGACAGGTTTTTCAGCAATACCGCCGCATCGGCGGGTTTTTTGACATAAAACGAAATCATCCCGCCGAAGCCCCGGCTCTGGGCCCGGGAAAGCGCGTACTGGGGATGATCCTCAAAACCGGGGTAGAAGACCGTTTCCACCCGCCGGTGCGCCCGGAGCCACCGGGCGATGGAGAGGGCGTTTTGCTCATGCCGTTCCATCCGCAGGGCCAGGGTTTTGATCCCCCGCAAGACCAGCCATGCGTCAAAGGGGGCCAGCGCCGCCCCTTCGCTTTTCTGTACGTTCCGCAGGGCTTCTTCCAGCCTCTCATCGGAATGGACGATAAAGCCCGCCAGCGCGTCGTTGTGACCCGCCAGGTACTTGGTGCCGCTGTGAACCACGATGTCGGCCCCCAGATCCAGGGGGTTCTGGAACCAGGGTGAAAGAAAGGTGTTGTCCACGACCAGATGGCCTCCCCGCCGGTGGATAAGCTCCGCACAGGTGCGGATGTCCGTTACCTTCATCATAGGGTTCGAGGGGGTTTCCACGAAAATGGCTTTGGTTTCCGGCCTCAGGGCGGCGGCGGTGAGCGCGAGATCGCTGGTGTCGATCCACGAAAACGCATAACCGCAGGGTTCATAATAATCGTGGAAAAGGCGGTAGGTGCCGCCGTAGAGGTCTTCGGAAACGATGATATGATCCCCCGGCTGGTATAACTTGATCAGGGTTGAAATAGCCCCCATGCCGGTGGCAAAGGCCAGGCCGTATTTTCCGTGTTCGATAAGGGCGACCGTCCGCTCCAGTTCGCTGCGGGTAGGGTTTACCACCCTGCCATAGTCGTACCCGGTACTTTGGCCCAGACCTGGATGCCGGAAGGTGGAACTTTGGTAGATGGGGGTACTGACGGCTCCGGTTACCGGATCAAAAGGGACCGTCCCGTGAACCAGCATGGTATCAAGGGAAAAGCCCGCCGGGCCTGGATGGGTGCTTTTACAATCCGAAACGCTGTCGGCCATAGTTTAAATATACTCCTTCCCTCTGTTTATGTGGAACAATTGCCGTCCCCGCCTTTACCTCTTTAGGCCAGGGCATTTTCAAAATCTTCGATAAGGTCTTCAGCTTCCTCAAGTCCCGTGGAGATCCGGATCAGCGTATCGGTGATGCCCAGCCGCTCCCGTTCCGCGGGGGGGATGGATGCGTGGCTCATCCGCACGGGGTAGGACGCGATGGTCTCCACCCCGCCCAGGCTTACCGCGGCGGCGGCGTACTTTACGGTTCCCAAAAACCGGAGAGCCTGTTCACGGGTTTTGGTCTTAAAGGAAAAAACCGCCCCCGCCCCGGAAGCCTGGGCGTCGTGAATGGCCTTGCCGGGATGATCCTCCAGCCCCGGATAATACACCGCTTCCACATGGGGGTGTTCCCGCAGCCTCCGGCTTAAAATCCCGGCGGTTTTTTGCTGGGCCTCCAGCCGCACTTTCAGGGTTTTGATTCCCCGGATCACCAGCCATATATCCCAGGGCCCCGGTATCGCGCCGAAGCCGTTTTGTACCGCGTAGACCCGTTTCCCCAGCGCTTCGGTGGCGCATACCGCCAGGCCGGAGATCACATCGCTGTGGCCCCCCAGGAATTTGGTCGCCGAATGAATCACAATGTCCGCCCCCAGTTCGATGGGCCGCTGGAGCAGGGGGGTCATAAAAGTATTGTCTACGATGGTGAGGAGCCCCGTTTCCTTTGCGACGGCGGCGCAGGCGCGGAGGTCGGTGATTTTAAGCAGGGGGTTGGAGGGGGTTTCCAGAAACACCGCCCTGGTGTTCGGCTGTATGGCCCGGCGGATATTCTCCGGGTCGCCGGTGTCCACCGCCGTGTGTTCAAGCCCCCAGCGCTTATAAAAGGTGTTAAGGAGCCGGTAGCTGCCCCCGTAAATGTCCCCGGCGGCGACAATGTGATCCCCGGCGGAAAAGATCCCCAGCGCCGAGGAAATCGCCGCGATGCCGCTGCCAAAGGCATAGCCCCGCCCCCCCCCTTCCAGGGCTGCGATGGTTTCTTCCAGGGCTTTCCGGGTGGGGTTTCCCGACCGGGCGTAATCAAACTCCCGCTCTTTTGACAGATCCCCCTGATCAAAGGTGGAAGTTTGAAAGACCGGAACCCCCAGCGCCCCGGTGGCGGGGTCGGTTTCATGGCCGCTGTGGATGAGCAGTGTGCCCAGCTTCATGGATACTCCTGTAAAAAACGGCGGCAGCGCCGCGGATGTTAGACCGGACGGGCTGTCCGAAAAGCAACCTCGTACCGGGGGTTTGCGGTTCCCGGAAAGCCCTGAAACCCCTTATGCCGGGGGGTATCAATTCCTACATGAATTGTAGGATATATTCGCGGAAAATTCAAGCCTTATCAGCCCTTTGGGGGTTATTCGCCCGCGGGTTGATTCGTAGCGAAGGGTACATGCCCAAAAGCCCGCTTGCGCGGGGGAGCTTTAGGGCGTTATAAAGGGTATGTACCCTGAGTCTAATACCTTATGAGAACAACATACCTCGTCCCTTTAGGGCGAGGT
>JAISBS010000047.1 GCA_031266075.1 Treponema sp. | reverse complement strand
AGGGAAAGGGCCGCGGGCGGCAGAGGGCCGGAATACTCGTTCCCGGTGAGTACGGGGGCCCGCTGGTCAAGATTGGCAAGGGGGGCGAAGCCCTGGATGTCGGCCCCCTGGAGCAGGTGCCTCTTCGTTGCCCCATTGTTTGTTTCCGCCGTGAGTTTGAGGCTTTCTATTCCCTGCGGCAGATTTTCATCGAAATACAGAGAAACAGCGGGCGACAGGGTAAGGTTTTCCACCGGCAGGAATTCGTCAATAGCCGCAAGGAGTTCCGCCAGGTTGATGGCATCGGCCCCGGCCTCCGGTATGCTCATGGCCAGGTTCAGGCCGCCGGGAATATTGTGGGGATTCACCACCGCCTGTTTAATACGGAAAACGAGAGCGGGCCGGGGAACGGCATTCACCGTAACAGTAGTTCCGGGGACTGCGGCTTCTACCAATGTTACCGTGTTAGCCTCATTGCCCGACAGCGTAACATTAACACTAAGCTTATTGGGATTATATTGTATCCCGGTTAATGGATCTACAATGGCAAGCAGGACATTCTCCGCTACAACGCTCAGGGAGTTCTTCTCAGAAGTGCTTGTTCCCTGGGCATATATCCCCAGAGATGGATTGGAAAGCTTGATCGTTGCTCCTTCCAGCGGATGATCCAGATCAAATACCGCCCCTATTTTTTCAAAGTGTACGCTATAAATGAAATCCGCAAATTCCCCCTGGATCATATTTGTGTTGGAACCGAAATTCATCAGATCGAGCGACGTACCGCCACCGGAGTAATGCATCGTTGTTTTGGAAAATGTATCAATATGGGGAGTCGCCACTAGATAACCAATACCAGTGTAAGCAGATAATTCCGGTATTTCAAGCTGAGAGTTGCTATAAAATGTAATACCGCTTAAATCAAACTTCCACCCTTCCGTCGCATCATAGCTCAAACACGTGAGGCTTTGGATTTCCCAAACCATCATGGACATTCTTTTTATCTCTACCGTCTTGCCGGAAAGGTCGATATCTAGCGTGCTGGGTTTAATAGTCAGATATCCGCTGTCCACAACGGCGCTTATCAGAGAGTGGGTGTATGAAAAAGGAAGTCGAATGGCACTAGGTGGATAGTACATGGTTTCCACTTGAGGTATATCTATATCAAAACATGGGGTCGTGCCGCTCAAGGCATCGCCCAGATCGATAAAATCCGCTAAGTTTTGCGGCAGATCAAGCTTCATGCCGGCCAGAAGATGCTGTGCGCCATCACCGGGGTTGTACAGGGCAAGGCTGGTGTTCTCCGGCAGGGAGTTGTGGAATTTATCAAGGGCAAAGGGCAGACCGAAATCGTCGGGAATGCCGCCCACCCCCAGGCCCTGTATACGGATGTTCCGGGGCGGGGAAAGGGGGCAGGAACTGAACACAAACACGCCGGCCAGGGCCGCCGCCGTGATAGCGCGGAATATGCGGCCCCTTGTCCTGCCGCCCCGCCGGCGCCTTTGACATAAAACGGGAATGTTTGCTAAAGAACGGCAAAGAATGTCAAAATATGTTAATAAATGTGATAAAACAGCGCTATATGCGGGGGGGGGGGGGGGGGGTATAAGTCGTTACGCTATCATGAATTGGCCGCCGCGCCGGTACCATAATTACCACCCCGCGCCCCCGGAAACGCGCTTCGTTTCCGGCTGTCTATCCTTAATATAGTACATTTTTGGGGGAAAATACAACCAGGAATCTTTGAAACCCCGATTGGTTTTTTAAAGTTTTGGAGCAGTTTCGCCTGACAAATTTCCCTTGACAAACGGCATTTTTTGATATACATTCCTAGTATACTTATATATTTTATAAGTATACTGCTATGGGTGCCATGACAGGCGTTTTTCTGAAACGTGGTTTCCTTTCGGAGCTTCGTTTCCGATTTCCTCCTCCTGGGCGGCGAAAAAGTTTTTTTCACCGCCCTTTTTTACCGCCCTGATCTGGTAGTCCGCGGGGGGATGTATTAAGATTGAATTATCGGAGCTTTAAAAGCTCTACTATGGGGCTGTTCCGAAACCAAAGGGTTTTGAAACAACCTCCCATGTTTCAAGGAGAGGCATTATGGAACTAAAAGGTTCAAAGACGGAAAAAAATTTGCAGGCGGCTTTTGCCGGGGAATCCCAGGCCCATACCAAGTATCTGTACTATGCGTCCCGGGCCGAGAAGGACGGATACGCCCAGATTGGGGCCATTTTCCGGGAAACCGCGGGGAATGAAAAAGAACACGCCAAGATTTGGTTCAAGCTCCTCCACGGGGACGGCGTACCCGATACGCCTGCAAACCTGAAGGACGCCGCTGCCGGGGAACACTACGAATGGACCGACATGTACGCCGGTTTTGCCAAAGAAGCGCGGGAGGAAGGCTTTGCCCAGATTGCCGCCCTTTTTGAGCAGGTGGCCAGGATCGAAAAGGAGCATGAGGAACGGTATAAAAAACTCCTGGCCAATATTCAGGGGGGCCTGGTGTTCTCCCGGGAAGGGGATACGATCTGGCAATGTTCCAACTGCGGCCACATTGTCATCGGGAAGAAAGCCCCCGAACTGTGCCCGGTCTGCAAGCACCCGAAGTCGTATTTCCAGATTCGGGCGGAAAATTATTAGGAGCCGTGCCGCCGGAATATGAGCGCCGCAAACCACATCTCCCGGGCCGCGGCCTGGGAGCTTTTCACCCGGTATAACAAAGACCCCTTTCATCTCCAGCACTCGCTCACCGTGGAAGGGGTGATGAAATGGTACGCCGGGGAATTGGGCTTTGGGGACAAGGCGGAGTTCTGGGGTATCGTGGGGCTCCTTCACGACATTGATTTTGAAAATTACCCCAATGAACACTGCCTGAAGGCCCCGGAACTTTTGCGGGACGGCGGCGTGGGGGAAGATATGATCCGCGCGGTATGTTCCCACGGCTACGATCTGACGGTGGACATAAGGCCGGAACATCAAATGGAAAAAGCGCTCTATGCCGTGGATGAATTGACGGGCCTGATTTGGGCCGCCGCCCTGATGCGCCCCTCCAAAAGCGTGCAGGATATGGAAGTCAAATCGGTAAAGAAAAAATACAAGGCCGCCAATTTTGCCGCCGGCTGTTCCCGGGAGGTGATCGAAAAAGGGGCGGCCATGCTGGGCTGGGAACTGGACGCCCTGATTGAAAAAACGATCCTCGCCATGCGTTCCTGCGAAGCGGAGATCAACGCCTTTATGGAACAGCTTCCGGCCCGGTCCTGAAAGCGGAACCGTAATGAACGGAGCGGGGAAAAAGGCGGTCGTCGCCATGTCCGGCGGGGTGGATAGTTCCGTGGCCGCGGCCCTCACGCTGGAACAGGGGTACCAGTGTATCGGCGTTACGCTGAAACTCTATACCGGCGAAGACATCGCCGCTTCCCGCCGGGGGTGCGGTTCTGAAACAACATCCCACACTCCTCGCGGATGTTGTTCCCTGGCCGATGTGAATGACGCCCGGAATGTGGCGTTCCGCCTTAACATGCCCCACTATGTGCTGAACTTTACCGGGGAATTCCGGGAGCAGGTGATCCGCCGCTTTATCGAAACCTACGAAGCGGGCGCTACGCCGAACCCCTGCATCGACTGTAACCGGTACATCAAATTTGATCACCTTCTCCTCCGGGCAAAGCAGCTTGATTTTGATTACCTTGTTACCGGCCACTATGCCCGGATAGAACAAGACCTTTCCACCGGCAGGTTTCTCTTGAAAAAAGCCCGGGACGAAAAAAAAGATCAGAGTTATGTGCTTTACTGCCTAACCCAGGATCAGCTCAGGCAGACCCACTTCCCCCTGGGGGATCTGACCAAGGCCCAGGTCCGGGAAATCGCCGGGACGAAAAATTTCGGCAACGCGGAAAAAGGGGACAGCCAGGACATCTGTTTTGTCCCGGATCGGGATTACGGGGCCTTTATCGAAGCCTACACCGGAAAAACCTGGCCGCCGGGGGACATCATCGGCACGGACGGGACAATTCTGGGGCAGCACCGGGGGATCATCCGCTACACCATAGGCCAGCGCCGGGGCCTGGGAGTTGCCGCCAATGAGCCCCTCTACGTGGCGGCTAAATCCGTCAGGGACAATACCGTTACCCTGGGGCCCGAAGCGTCCCTCTGCGCCAGGTCCCTCAGCGTCAGCGGCCTTAACCTCATTGCCTGCCCCCGGCTCGAAAAACCTCTGCGGGTAAAGGTGAAGACGCGGTATTTGCAGGCCGAACAGGATGCTCTGGTGGAACAGACCGGCGAAGACACGGCCCGGATAGCATTTGACGAACCCCAGCGGGCCCTGACCCCCGGCCAGGCTGCGGTGTTTTATGACGGCGACTATGTAGTGGGCGGTGGAACCATCGCGGCAGTGTGGTAAAAAAAGACGGGCGTGTGTTACCGTATCTAATAACAGCCTGCGGCTGCTTGATCGCGCCGGCGCGTACGCCCGGCTAAAGCCGGTCTACCGTTGTTTATGCGCCGCATTTGCGGTGCGCCGGGCGTGTGTTACTGTATCTAATAACAGCCCTCAACGGGCTGCTTAGTTGCGCCGGTTTAATCCCGGTTTTTGGCAGACTCCGGCCGGACGAGGATCAATTCCCCGGAGATGCTTACCGCCGCTTCCGCGGGGGATTTTGTCAGCTCCCCCGGTTGCCCCAAGCCCTTGCCAGCGTTTTTCTTCCATACTATAGTCAGAACATGGAAATTCTGAAACGGACTGCGACCTGCGGCGACCTGCGGAAAAGTGACGCGGGGAAGACAGTGGTCTTAAACGGCTGGGTACACCGGAAGCGGGATCACGGGGGCATCGGTTTTATCAACCTCCGGGACCGCTACGGCGTTACCCAGGTAGTGGTGGGGGAAGATGCCCCGGCGGAGCTGGCGGAAATTGCCGCGGAACTGCGGAACGAATATTGTATCGCCGTAGAAGGAACGGTCCGGCCCCGGCCCGCGGATATGGTAAACCCCGCCATGCCCACCGGGGAAATCGAAGTGGCCGCAGCGCGGATCCTCATCCTCAACAAGTCCGGGGCGCTGCCCTTTCAGATCGATGAAAAAACCAACGCCAACGAGGACCTCCGGCTGAAATACCGCTACCTGGATCTCCGGTCCGCCGCCATGCAGGATCGGATCCGGCTCCGCAGCGAGGTCTGTTTCGCCGTCCGGGAGTGGATGACCGGCCAGAGTTTTTACGAAATCGAAACTCCCACCTTCATCAGATCTACCCCCGAAGGGGCCCGGGACTACCTCGTGCCCTCCCGGCTCTACCCCGGAAAATTCTACGCCCTGCCCCAGTCGCCCCAGCTTTACAAACAGATCCTCATGGTCGCCGGGTTCGACAAATATTTTCAGATCGCCCGCTGTTACCGGGACGAGGACGCCCGGGGAGACCGGCAGCCTGAGTTTACCCAGATCGATATTGAGATGTCTTTTGTGGGCCGGGAGGATGTGTTGGCCATGACCGAGGGGCTTCTCGGCCATATATTCAAAAAGACCCTGGGACTGGAACTCCCCACCCGTTTTACCCGCCTGACCTACGAAGATGCCATGGAACGCTACGGCAGCGACAAGCCGGACCTCCGCTTCGGTATGCCCCTGCGGGATTTTGCCCCCTGGGTGGAGCAGGGGTCGTTTCAGGCCTTTAAGGACGCGCTGGCTCAGGGTGAAGCGGACAAAAAAGCCGCCGCGGCAAAAGGCGTTACCGCGTCAGGCGGCGGAGTCAAAGCCCTGGTGGTAAAAGGCGGCTCCGGGTACTCCCGAAAGCAGATTGAGGAACTGGAGGCCCAGGCGAAAATTTACCAGGCCAAAGGGCTGGCCTGGATGAAGGTAGTGGCCGCCGCGGCCTGCGGCGGCGGGGGAAGCGGCGCGGCGCTTCTTGAGGGAGGGGTCTCCAAATTCTTTGCCGATACTGCGGGAACGGCGGCGGATGGAGACCTGGCCCGGCGCGTCATCGCCGGCCTGGAGGCGGAACCAGGGGATCTGATCCTTATCGTGGCGGATTCCAGGCGGCGTGTGGCCAATACCGCCCTGGGGGCGGTCCGTTCCAAACTGGGCCGGGACCTGGGACTTGTTCCCGGGACAGGCCAGGCCGGGGCGGAAACCGGACGTTTTGAGTTTGTCTGGATTGTGGACTTTCCCATGTTTGAATTTAACGAAGACGAAAACCGCTGGGAGGCGGCCCACCATATGTTCACCTGGCCCCAGGAAAAATACCACACGGTTCTGGAAAGCGATCCCGGATCGGTAAAGGGAGACCTCTACGACCTGGTTCTCAACGGCTACGAACTGGCCTCCGGTTCCATTCGTATCCACGACCCGGAGATGCAAAAACGGATTTTCAACATCGTAGGTATAGGGCCGGCGGAGGCAGAAAAGAAATTCGGCTTCCTCACCGAGGCGTTTAAATACGGCGCTCCCCCCCACGGCGGTATAGCCCCCGGCCTGGACCGGCTGGTGATGCTCATGGCCGGGGAAACCTCGATCAAGGAAGTGATCGCCTTTCCAAAAAATTCCTTTGCGGTAAGCCCCATGGACGACAGCCCCGGTGAGGTGGATCAAAAGCAGCTTGAGGAGCTGCGCCTTCGGATCGTGTATCCCGCACCCGCGACATAATTCGCTAAAATTGCGGCCCGGAACCGCCGTTTCCGGGCCAGGGTCCCCGGCGGCAAAAATATGAAAATAAAATTCATTTTCATATTGACAAACTCCAGTCCCCGTGATACGATTCAACCATGGCGGGAAAACGTCCTGAAAACTACCAGACCCGGCAGGGTCAGGCTATTCTCGAATATATGGAGTCTCTGGGGGACGGCCATGTAACCGTCAGCCAGATCGCGCGCCATTTTGCGGATACGGAGGAGGCGGTAGGGCAGACCACCGTGTACCGGCATTTGGAAAAACTGGCCGCCGGGGGTATGATCCGAAAATACATTCTACACGACGACAAAAGCGCCTGTTACCAGTATATAAGCGGCGGCAAGCGATGCCGGGAGCATTTCCACCTGAAATGCGAAAGCTGCGGCGACCTTATCCATACGGACTGCGATTTTCTGGATGAAATCGCGCGGCATCTGAACCGCCGCCACCATTTCAAAATCAATATGTTGAAAACGGTTTTTTACGGAACCTGCAAAAAATGTCTCGCCTCCGCTCCGGCCATGGCGCGGCGGTAAACAAGTTCAATGGACTTGTTTAATAACCCGGTTGGTTATTTCACAAGTCTCGCAAAATGCTTCGCATTTTTGCTACTTTTAAGCGGATTTGTTCAAAAACTGAAGTTTTTAAACAACTCTAATTTTAACAGGAGTTAAATGATGAAACGAATTGTTCTTTTTGTCTGTGTCGTGGTTTCCCTCATCGCTGCCGCGTGCGGCGGGCGGGGGAATGTGGAAAAAGATGATGGAAAAACAAAAGTGGTAACCACAATTTTTCCACCCTATGACTTTGTCCGTGAAATCGCCGGAGACCAGGTGAACCTCACCATGCTGCTGCCCCCTGGTGCGGAAAGCCATTCCTTTGAACCGACTCCCCAGGACATTATCAGGGTGCAAAACTGTGATGTCTTTATTTATGTGGGGGGCGAATCTGACGCATGGGTTGATCAGATACTTGAATCCATGGATACCAGCCGCATGGAAATTATCACCCTGATGGACTGTGTGGAGGTTGTGGAAGAACTGGTGGTCGAAGGTATGCAGGAAGAAGAAGAGGAAGAAACCGAAGGGCCTGAGTATGATGAACACGTCTGGACTTCTCCAAAAAACGCGCAGCGTATCGTGAAGAAAATTGCCGGAGTCCTTGCGCAGCGGGACGGCCCCAATGCGGCGGAGTATGAAAAAAACGCCGCCGCCTATGTGGAAAAACTATCGGAACTGGACGCCTCGTTCCGGAGTGTGGTCAACGGCGCGAAACGGAAGACCATTGTTTTCGGCGATCGCTTTCCTTTCCGCTACTTTGCCGACGCCTACGGCCTCAGTTACTTTGCCGCCTTCCCCGGATGTTCCACCGAGACCGAATGCAGCGCCGCCACCATTGCCTTCCTGGTCAACAAGGTCCGGGCCGAAAAGATACCGGTGATTTTTCACATTGAACTTTCCAACGAAAAAATTGCCGATACCATCTGCGAAGAAACGGGGGCCCAAAAAATGCTGTTCCACGCGGTTCACAATATTTCCAAACGGGATTTTGAACGGGGGGCAAATTATTACGGCCTCATGTCCCAAAATCTGCAAAACCTGGAAACAGCCCTGTACTGAAAAAATGCCGGGCGGGGCCGCCGTATTGAACAAGTCCATTGACTCCTCTTATGGAAATGGTTATAGTTATTACAATATAACATCATGCCTGATTCAGGCGGAGGAGACAATTATGTCGATGATTCAAAAAATGGTGGGCGATTTCACCGTGGAAGCGTTCCACAACGATGCGTTCAAAACCGTAACAAGGGCCGATATTCTGGGCAAATGGAGCGTGTTTTTCTTTTACCCGGCGGATTTCACGTTTGTGTGTCCCACCGAGCTGGCGGATCTGGCGGAAAAATACGATGAATTTAAAGCCATCGGCTGCGAGATTTATTCGGTTTCCTGCGATACCCACTTTGTCCACAAAGCCTGGTACGATACTTCGGAAACCATCAAAAAAATCCGGTATCCCATGCTGGCCGATCCGACCGGCGTCCTGGCCCGGGGCTTTGACGTACTGATTGAAGAAAAGGGACTGGCCGACCGGGGGGATTTTATCGTCAATCCCGAAGGCAAAATCGTGGCCTACGAAGTTGTGGCGGGCAATGTGGGGCGCAACGCTGACGAGATTTTTCGCCAGGTACAGGCGTCCCAGTTTGTGGCTGAACACGGCGACCAGGTTTGTCCCGCCCGGTGGAAGCCTGGCGCCAAAACGCTGAAACCCGGCCTCGACCTCGTGGGCCGTCTGTAGGCCCGGTATTCCCGCCGGAGCGTTCTTGCGCCGGACGCGGTTTGCGGCAGGCGGTCCCGGTTTATGCAGGGTCCCGCCGCGCCGCGGTCCAGCCCAGGCTTTCCTGCTGAATTTTGTAGAGCCGGGCAAAGAGGCCGTCTTTTGCCAAAAGCGCTTCCCCGGAACCCTGCTCCACCAGCCGCCCGTTTTCCAGCACCGCGATGTTGTCCGCCCCCAGCACGGTCCGCAGGCGGTGGGCGATCACAATCACCGTCCGGTTTTTTACCAGTTCCGAAATGGCCGCCTGAATCAGAGTCTCGTTCTCCGGGTCCAGGCTCGCCGTAGCCTCGTCCAGCAGCACGATGGGCGCGTTTTTAAGGAGCGCCCTGGCAATGGATATCCGCTGCCGCTCCCCGCCTGAAAGAGTGGAGCCGTTTTCGCCGATCACCGTGTTGTAACCCTCAGGCAGTTCCCGGATAAACTCATCGCACCGGGCCGCCTTTGCCGCGGCGCAGACTTCATCATCGCTTGCCCCCTCCTTGCCAATGCGGATGTTGTTTTTCACCGTGTCGTTAAAAAGCACCACGTCCTGAAAAACAAAACTCATGGAGCGCATCAGGGTTTCGGGATCAATGCCGGCAATGTTTTTCCCGCCGATAAGAATTTCTCCTTCCCGGAGATCCCAGAACCGGGCGATAAGCCGGGACAGGGTGCTTTTGCCACTTCCCGAGGGCCCCACCAGCGCGGTAACGCTGTTCTGTGGAATGGAAAGGCTCACGTTTTTGATCACGTCCTCTCCCTCATGGTAGGCAAAGCCGGCGTTTTTCAGTTCGATGTTGAAGTCCTTTATCTCCGCTTTTTCATCCCCCTCCATGAGCGGTTCCTGCCGCACTTTTTGCATCCGTTTCGTGGAAACAAGAAAGTAGAAAAATTCCGGCAGCAGGGTAAAGATGACGATCAGGGGGGAATAGATTTTCGCGCTGATAAGGATAAAGGCGAGGAAAGGGATGACACCGAGGCTGCCGCCGGTCAAAAGAAACACCCCCGTCAGGACCACCAGTCCTATTCCCACCTGGAGGATCATCATGGCCAGGACAATAAAGACCCCCGTGGAACCCTCAAACTTTATCGCTTCTTTCATCATGTTCCGCAGGGCTTCTTTCAGGGCCCGCGATTTTTCCCCCGAAAGGCCGAAAGCCTTCACCACCTTGATCCCCTCCAGGTACTCCTGCATCTGTTCGGAGACCGCCAGTTTCGCCTGCACATGGCGTTCCCCCCAAAGGGCCTGCAATTTCCGGCTGCCGAGAATCAAGCCCAGGGACAGGGGCAGGGCGGCGAAGAGGGCCAGGGCCATACGCCAGTCGTAGAAGGCCAAAAGGAGGCAGACCGCCGTGTCGGTAATAATACCGCCGAAGAGAATCGGCGCCACATGGCTCATGGCGTGTTCCACCGCGGTACAGTCCGCCATCATGTTGGTGGTCAGTTCCGAAAGGTCTTTGTTGTTGAAAAAACTCAAAGGGAGCCGCCGGATCCGCTCCGCCACTTCCAGCCGTATTTTTTCCGATTCGCGGTAGGCCGTAGTGTAGGTCTTGCGGTACTCGCTGCGGTAGGCAAAAAAGTACAGCGCCGCGGCGACAAGCCCCAGGCCCAGCAGCATCCAGAGCCGGCGGCTGTCCAGGGCCCCACTCCCAAAAGCGCCATCAGGCACTCCGCCGCCCATCAGCGGTTCGAGCAGGGTGATAATGCTCTGGATAATCACCACAAAGGGCAAAAAAAGGCACAGGTTCGAGATCACCACCGCCCTGACCGCCCGCCTGAAATTTTTATGGCCCTCATCGGAAAGGCCCAATATTTTTTTGATGTTAAACATAGCGTCCTCCTGCCGGCCAAGCCCGGCGCTTAATACCGGGTCTTGTTAGACGAAGCTTTATTTATTAGTTAATACTTACATAAAAAGTATATTCCGGCGGGCCGGTATACGTCAAGTCTTTTGAGCTTGTTCCAAAAACTGAAGTTTTTAAACAACTCTTTTGGTTATTTTTTCCGAAAGCTCTGAAAAATTTCAATTTTCGGCAATTTTCTGTTGACAGACCTCCGCCGGGATAGTATATTTCATTTGAACACTTGAACAAGTATTCAAATGTTCAAATATAAACAGGAGAGACTGGAAATGGCAAAATCAGGTTCAATGGTGGTTTTTCACCAAAGCCGGGTGGAAGAGGCTGCCGAAAGCCTTCCCCCCCGGCGGGCACTGGAGGATCTGGGGGAATTTTTCAAAGTCCTTACCGATCCAACCCGGCTTAAAATCCTGTATGCCCTGGGTTCCGGGGAACTCTGCGTGTTTGACCTTTCGGTCAGCGTGGGAGCCGGGGTTTCCTCGGTAAGCCATCATTTGGCGGCCCTGAAACGGGTGCGGCTGGTAAAGGCCCGCCGGGATGGCCGGGTTGTCTACTATTCATTGGATGACGACCATGTCAACAGGATTATCAAATACGCCTGGGATCATCTGGGTGAATAAGAACCGGGAGGCGTTATGAAAAACGGAGAGCGGCGTGCCGGACGGGGAAAGGAGCGGGTGTATGAGCGTTTGTTTAAAAGATAATATCGCCTGTGGACAGGATGAAACGGCGGGCCATGATCATGATGATGAGTGCTGCGCCGGCAGTTGCTGCGCCGGGGGGCAGGATGTTCAGGATAAAGGCGCGGCGGCGGGTAATGCCGAAACCGGCGACTGCTGCGCGGCCTGTTCATTGGCATCCGGGGGCCGCAGGCGGGAGGCCGAAGGGCGGCTGATTCGGTTTGGCTCCTATTCCCTGCCCCTGCGGCGGCTGGTGATCTTCGGGATAAGCCTGATCCTCTGGGCCGGGGGGCTGGTGCTGATCAAACGGGCGCCCGTAACGGTTCCGTTAAAATATCTGCCCCTCCTTCCCCTGATCGCCGCCTATATTCTGGCGGGTTTTCCGGTTATCAAGAGCGCCGTCAAAAATTTGTTCCGGGGGCGGGCGCTGGACGAAAATTTTCTCATGTCCATCGCCACTATCGGGGCCTTTGCCATCGGGGAATGGGAAGAGGCCGTGGGGGTGATGATCTTCTATATGATCGGCGAGATGATTCAGGAAGCGGCGGTGAACCGTTCCCGCTCTTCTATTGACGCGCTTCTGGCCCTCAAACCCGATACGGCCAGAGTCAGGCGGGGGCAGGACTGGATTGAAACCGGCGCGGGCGAAGTGGAGCCGGGAAGCCTGGTGCTGGTCCGGCCCGGCGAGCGGATACCTCTGGACGGCGAAGTGGTGGAAGGTTCAGGTTCGGTGGATACCTCCATGCTAACCGGGGAGTCTCTGCCCGTACCGGTAGACCTTGGCGGGGAAGTCCGTTCCGGCGCCCTTTCGGTGGACGGAGTGCTGACTATCAGAACCACCCGGACCGCCGAGGATTCCTCCGCCGCCCGGATTATCGCCCTGGTGGAATCCGCCGCGGAGGCCAAGGCCAGGCCGGAACGGTTCATCACGGCCTTTGCCAAATGGTACACCCCCATGGTGGTGGGGGCCGCGGCGCTGCTGGCCGTCCTGCCGCCCCTGCTGATCCCCGGCGCGTCATTCTCTGCCTGGCTGTACCGGGCCCTGATCCTCCTCGTCATTTCCTGTCCCTGCGCGCTGGTGGTCAGCGTGCCCCTGGGGTACTTTGCGGGCATTGGGGGCCTGTCCCGGCGGGGGATCATGGTCAAGGGAGCGGTTCATCTGGACACCCTGCAGCGGGCCCGGAATGTAGCCTTTGACAAAACCGGAACCCTGACCCAGGGGAATTTTTCGGTGGCGGCCCTGGAAGCCGCTCCGGGCATTGACGACCGCCGGCTCATGGAAACCGCAGCGCTGGCGGAAAAGGAATCGAACCACCCTATTGCCGCGGCGATTATCGAAGATGGCCGGCGCCGGGGCATAGAGGCGGAAGAGGGGGGCTCATACCGGGAGATCGCGGGCAAGGGGGTGGAACTGAATTATCGCGGGGAAATTATTCTGGCAGGAAACCGGGGACTGCTGGAATTCCGGGGAGTGAATGTTCCCCCGGCGGCCTCCGAAAACAACAGTGCCGTATATGTGGCCAGGGGCGGTAATTATTACGGACGGATCCTCATCGGCGACACCCTCAAGGAAGGGGCCGCCGAGGCAGTGAAGAGCCTTGGAGAAATGGGGATTGAACGGACGGTGATGTTCACCGGGGACGCCAAAGGAGCCGCCATGGATACGGCCCGAAAGCTGGGGATCACCGCAGTGGAGGCGGAACTGCTCCCGGAGGACAAGCTTGAATCCATGGAGCGGCTGATCCGGACGGGGACCACGGTTTTTGTGGGGGACGGCATCAACGACGCGCCGGTACTGGCCCGGTCCGATGTGGGGATCGCCATGGGTTCCGGGGCGGACGCCGCAGTGGAGGCGGCGGACGTGATCATTATGACCGGAGACCCCCGCCGGGTGCCCGAAGCCATTGGCCGGGCCCGGCGGACCCGGCGGATCATCATGGAGAACGTCGCTTTCGCGCTGGGGGCCAAGGGGGTCTTTATCAGCCTGGCGGTGCTGGGGCTGGCAAATATGTGGCTCGCCCTTCTCGCCGACGTGGGGGTCGCGGTGGCGGCGATACTCAACTCCACCCGGGCCCTGCGCTGAACGCCGGGGTTTGGAACACCCTGTTTAGGCCCGATCATTTTTTTCTGAACAGCTTTACGATCCCCCGAATTTGCCGGTCGCCGGTGATGAGGAGCAGCAGCAGTCCCAGGGCGATGTACAGCGCTGCGGTGATGAGCAGAGGGAGCCCCTGGCTGATGAGGCGGCCCCGGTCCGCAAAAAAAGCCAGGAGCCGGGGGGAGAGCCACAGAACCGGGACGATACTGATGACGGAAAAAAGAATAAGTTTTGCCGCGTAGACCAGCGCGGAACGGAGGGCCCGGCCCACGGCGATGCGGGGATTTTTTTTCAGGAAGAACAGGAGCAGGGCGGTGTTGACCGCGCTGGCCAGGGACAGAGCCAGGGCGATTCCCGCGCCCCGGAAGGGCCGGAACAGTATGGCGGCCAGGCAAATATTCACTCCAAAAGAGATGATCCCCGCCAGGGTGGGAGATTTGGAATCGCTTTGGGCGTAAAAGGCCGGGGCCAGGATGCGGTTCAGGGCGATAAAAAAGAGGCCCGGCATATGAAAGCTAAAGGCCGAAAGGGTCAGGCGGACCGAATCTTCGTCAAAACTCCGGGTTTGAAAGAGGAGCCGGATCAGGCCTTCCCCCTGGGCCAGGGAAAAAAAGGTGATCGGGATGGTGATAAGGGCGATAATGTCCATGGCCGAGACAAGCCGTTCATTGTAGATGCCCCACTGACCGGATTTCGCGTGTTCCGCCAGATTCGGCAGCAGCACCGTTCCGATAGACACCGCAAAGACTCCGAGGATCAGTTCCTGGAGCCGGAGGGAATATTGCAGGCTTGATACGACCCCTTCCCCGGCGTTGCCCGCCAGGGCGGTGGAAACCAGGTCGTTGAGCTGGTAGGCCGCCATGCCGATAATCGTGGGCCCGATGAGCCTCAGTACCCGCCGGGTACCGGGATTTTGCAGGGCCCGTTTGATGCCGACAAAAAAAAACGAATAGCCTTTTTTGATAACAAAGGGAAACTGAATCGCCGCTTCCAGAAAGCCCCCGATCAAAATGCCCGCCGCCATGGCCCTGGCGGGGTTCTGCATAAAGGGGCTGAGGCCGTAGGCGCACAGAATAGTAACCAGATTGAGGAGTATCGGGGCCAGACCCGAGGGGGCAAAGATATGCAGGCTGTTCAGAACGCCCTGAAACAGGGCCGCCAGGGAAATAAAGGCCAGAAAGGGAAACATGATCCGGGTCAGGAGAACTGTTTCGTCGAATTCTTCCATGCCGAAAAAGGGCACGATAAGCGGGACGAGGAGAATCCCCGCCATCACCGCCAGGGACACAAAAAAGGTGAGGAAGGTGCAAATGCAGGAGAGGAATTCCCGGATTTTGCCCCCGTCGTTTTCCAGCAGATATTCTTTGAAGGTGGGAATAAAGGCCACCGAGATAGAGCCCTCGGCAAAAAGGCGGCGGAACAGATTCGGGATCATAAAGGCCACCGAAAAAGCATCCGAAAGGGCGCTGGTGCCCAAAAGGCTTGCCTTGGTCATTTCCCGGACCAGACCGAGAATCCGGGAAACCAGGGTCATGAGGGACAGGGCGCCGCCGTGGCGGATCAGGGAGCGGCCAGAGGGGGCGTGCGGCGCCGCGGTTTCCGGTTGGGGGGCGGGGTCGTTCCGGGGACCAGGTTCCGGCGGCGGGGCGGCCTTCAACAGAAGCTCCCCATGTCCTGGGGCCGGTTGGTGATGATCCCCGTACAGCCGGTTTTCAGCATCTGTTCCGCCAGATCGGGGTCGTCAATGGTCCAGGGAACCAGGGGCCGCCCCTCCACGCCGCCGAACCAAAACCGGGAAAGGGGACTTACCTGACGGTGGATCGGTTTGAGGTAGTCGCAGCGGGATATCAGGCGGCCAAAACCGTAACGGAGCATGGGGGGCACTTCCCTGTCGGCGCACCAGATGATAGCGGTGGGAACCTGGGGGCAAATCCGCTTGAACGCGAGGATGCTGAAGGGGTTGAAAGAAGAAACCGTTACCGATTTTACGGCCCGCTCCCCAAAGCGCATGAGCGTTTCCGCCAACAGGCCCGGCAGGGGATCGTTTTTGGTTTTCCGGGTCTTTAGTTCAATGTCGATATACATATCCGGGCAAAAGGCTTCCAGCACATCCTCCAGCAGGGGCGGGCGTTCAGCCCGGAAAACAGGATTGAAAAAAGAACCGACATCAATTGCCCTGATCTCCCCAAGATCAAGTTCCGCTATGTTCCGGCGATCCCCGGCGGTCCGCCCAAAATTATCGTCATGGGCCACTACCAGTTCCCCGGAAGCGCATACATGAACATCCAGTTCGATCCCCGGCGCGCCGGTCTGCCGGGCTTTATCGAAGGCCGCCATGGTGTTTTCCGGGGCCAGCGATGAACAGCCCCGGTGGGAGAACAGAAGGGGCCGCTTCCGGTCCGGGAGGAGGGGAACCGGGCTCATTAATCCACCCGCTTGCCGTTTGCCATTTTTTCCTTGAGTTCCTCAAGGGCGGCCCCGGCGGCGCTGTTTTTTTCGGCCTCCCGGAAACGGCGTTCGGTTTCGGCTTTTTTTTCATCGCCGGGAAGGTAGCCCGCAGCCATGAGAAGCTCCTGTTCAAGCATATCAGGATCGACGCTCCGTTCCCGGGCCGCCAGCGCGGGGATCTGTTTCCGCATCGCTTCGATCTGGTTCTCCAGTTCCGCCGCTTCTTCGGCCAGCCGGGCCTGCCGTTCCACGATCCGCCCGGCCTCCTGTTCCGCCGCCGCCGCCAGATCGCCTGTCCCCTGCGTCCGGGCCACATTGATCCGGGAATGCCATGTGGCCAGTTCGCCATCCAGTTCCCGGATCTTTTGTTCCGTCAACTTCAGGGTAGTGAGGAAGTTAAAGATATACTCCCGGGCGGCGGCGGTGTCCATGCCGCTCAGGTCTTCAGGCCGTTTTTCCATATTCACCCCGGATTTTTTTGCCCAAGAGGATCGCCCGGACAAGGTTTTCCGCAGCGAAACCCAAATCCCGCCGGCTGTCCTTCATCATGGCGTCAAGGCCGATCTGGCCGCAGGCGGTGGAGACCGCGTAATCAAAAGTATCCAGCAGGGCCGGGGCATCCCCGCCCAGGGCCCCGGAAATAAGGGCCACGGGAATTCCCGCCTTGCGGGATTCCCGGGCGACCACGGAACAGAGTTTGCCCCCCGCGGTCTGCCCGTCGGTCATGCCCTCCCCGGTGATGACCAGGTCGGCTTCCGGGAGGCGGCGGAAAAAACCCGCATGGCGCATCACCAGCATGGCCCCGGATTCCATCGCCGCGTTGAGGCAGATCCGCAGGGCCGCGCCGATTCCCCCGGCGGCCCCGTCCCCCGGCTGTTCCAGGTCTTTGGCAAGCCCCGCCGCAATCCAGGCCCGCCCCAGCCTGGCGAGCCCTGCGTCAAGGAACTCGACCATTTCCGGCGTGGCGCCCTTTTGCGGGCCGAATACGGCGGAAGCTCCCTGGGGCCCCAAAAGCGGATTGGTTACGTCGCAGGCCGCCTTGATGGAAACCGTTTTCAAACGCGGATCCGCGCCGCGTATATCCACGGCGGCTATTTTTGCCAGCGCTTCGCCGCCTTCCCCCACCGGTTCCCCGCCGGCGTCCAATACCCTGAAGCCCAGGGCGCTGATCATACCGAGGCCGCCGTCATTGGTGGCGCTGCCCCCGATGCCGATGATCAGTTCCCTGGCCCCCGCGTCCAGGGCTGCGGCGATAAGTTCCCCGGTGCCCCGGCTGGTGGCCTTTAGCGGGTTCAACCGCTCCCGGCTGATCAGTTCGATGCCCGACGCGCCGGCCATGTCCAGCGCCGCCACCCGCCCGTTCTCGATCAGGCCGAATTCCGCTTCCACCGTGCCGCCCAGGGGCCCGGTAACGGCGGCTTTGACGAACCGTCCCCCCGCCGCCTCGGTAATTGCCCGGGCGGTGCCTTCGCCGCCGTCGGCCAGGGGAATCTTAAACACCCGCGCCGACGCATCGGCCCGTAATATCCCCGCCTCGATAGCCGCGCAGACCTGCGGGGCGCTCATGTTTCCCTTGAATGAATCGGGAGCCGCAATAATGTTCATATTCTATGTTCCACCCATAATAATGTACGTAGGGCGGCTTATATTCAAGTCCGGTTGATCCCTTTATTCGCCGTGGGGGTCTAATACCCAAGAGCCCGCCTTTCGGCGGGGGAGCTTTAGGGCGGTTAGACTTGGCAACGCCAACCAAAAATGGTAGTAGACCCCCACAGTTAATAATTTCCTTATAGAACGAACCTCGTAAAATGATGCAACGCCTACAAGATACCCAGGAACCCGCTCACGCGGGGGAGCTTCAGGGCGGGGGAGGTTCATTGGGACGGCGGGCTCCGGCGTACCACGAACTCAGTCCGCGCCGCCTCGGGATGTTCCGCCGCGGCTTGGGCCAGAAGATGCTCCTGCACCCGGAAGGGGGCCTCTCCCACGGCGGGCCGGAGAAGCGTCCAGTCTCCGCCGTTCCCCAAAACACGGGCCTGGCAGTTGTCCCGAAAATACGCCTCCAGGGTTTCCTTCAACTGCGCCCGGATTTCATCCTGCAAAACCGGAAACATGAGTTCCACCCGGCGTTCCAGGTTTCGGGGCATCCAGTCGGCGCTGGAAAGAAAAATCTCCTCGGCCCCGCCGTTGGCAAAATAATAAATCCGGGAATGTTCCAGATAATGATCGATGACGCTGATCACCCGGATGTTTTCCGAAATTCCCGGCGTACCGGGAATCAGCGAACAGATTCCCCGGACGCAGAGAAGAACCTTCACCCCCGCCCGGGAAGCCCGGTACAGGGCGTCGATAACCTCCGTGTCCGTCAGGGCGTTTACCTTCACCATGATCTTGCCGGGGTTCCCCTGCCCTGCCCGGTTCGCCTCCCGGTCAATCAGTTCCAGGATGCGGCCCTTGAGACCCGTGGGGGCAATGGTCAGCCGCCGCATGGACTGAATGACCGAATAGCCGGTGATCATGTTAAAGAGAATTCCCCCATCGGAAGCAATATCTTCCCGGCAGGTAAAAAGGCCGAAGTCCTCATATAGCCGGGCGGTCTTGTCATTGTAGTTGCCGGTGGAAAGGTGGACGTACCGCTTCATCCGCTCATTTTCCCGGCGGATCACCATGGCGATTTTGGCGTGAATTTTGAGCCGGGCCAGGCCGTAGATCACGATCACGCCGGCCTTTTCCAGCCGGTTGGCCCAGGAAATATTCCGTTCCTCGTCAAACCGGGCCTTGAGTTCCACCATGGCCGTAACGTGTTTGCCGTTCAGTGCGGCCTGTTCCAGGGCCCGGATCACCGGCGAATTTCCGCTGGTCCGGTAAAGGGCCGCCTTGATGGAAAGAACCTGAGGGTCTCCGGCGGCTTCCTGAAAAAAACGGATCACCGGATCAAAGGACTGGTAGGGCAGATGGATCAGCACATCCCCCCGGCTAATCCGGTCCCACATCGGCTCGTCCGCGCCAAAAGCCGGACTGGAATAGATCCGCCGGGGGTTTTCCCGAAGATAGTCAAAGCCCGGAACATTCACCAGGTCAATCAGATTCCCCAGGTTCAGGGGGCCCTCCGTGCAGTACAGGTCATCGTCCTCCAGGGAAAGCCGCCGGGCCAGTTCGTTCCGAAGCCGGAGGCTCCCCGGCGAACAGGCCATTCTGACCGCCATGGATTTTTCCCGGCCTTCCAGCACTTCTTCCATAGCCTCGATAAAGTCCTCGTCCCGCTTCTCGTCCACCGAAAAATCCGCATCCCGGTTCACCTTGAAAAGCAGGGTTTCTTTCACCGCCAGGCCGGGGAAAAAGCGGGATCCCCAGGTAAGGATCAGATCGTCCAGCAGCGCCCAGGGGAAAAAATTCCGGCCCTCCCCCGCGGCGTTCCCGCCGGCGGGCCGTTCTTCGGGAAGCCTGATGATCCGGTTCAGGGAATGAGGTATCTGCACCATGGCAATAAGCCCCCGGTCTGAACCTTCTCCCGGCGGGCCGGAGATTCCGGCAGCTGCTTCCCGGCATGAATTGTCTGGGGTCAGCAGAAAAGCGGCGTTTATGCTGAGACTGTCGATGGACGGCAGCGGTTCATCATCGGTGATCCGCAGGGGGGTGAGGACCGGATATATCCGGGTCATAAAAAAAGATTCAAGATAATCCGACTGGGCCGCCGTGTAGGAACCGGGCCGCAGCAGTTCCAGCCCCCCCCGGGCAAGGGCGGGAAGCACTTCGTCAAGCAGGCATACATACTGGCGGCTGATAATGGAACGGACTTTTTCAGAAACGCCCCTGAGCTGTTCTGCGGGACTCAGGCCCGAAGGATCCGCGCTGTTCCCGCCGCTTCGCAAAGCCCGCTTTATCGCCGCCACCCGGACCATAAAAAATTCATCAAGGTTGGAAGAAACAATGGAAAGAAAACGAAATCGCTCCAGGGGGGCCATGTCCTTCCGAAGCCCCTCTTCCAGCACCCGCTGGTTAAAATCGATCCAGGAAAGATCCCGGTTAAAATATTTACCGCCCGTCACGCCACCGCTCCGCTTTTCCGGGAAGCTTTCCCCAAACTGAAGTTTCGGGAAAGCTTCCTAGGTCAAGACAATTTTATATCCAAATACATCCTGAAACAGATCGGCTTTTTGTTCAATGCCGATAAGTTCCAGCGTAAGGTCACGGACTCCCTCGGTATGGATCATCAGGGTTTCCCCTTTCCGTTCCAGGCTTATCTGCTTTACCCCCTGGGTATGCCCCCGGTCCAGAGCGTCGGCCACCCGGAGAATGGCCGCCATTTTGAGTACCCGGATCCGATCCTCGCGGGAAAGGCTGATGTATTCAATGTCGCCTTCGGACGGAGGGCCGCCCCGGTGGTACCGGATCACATTGGCAATAACGTCCAGTTCTTCCCGGTGAAGGCCGAAGATCTCCGAATTGGCCACAATGTACTGACCGTGTTTGTGATGGCCCGAACCCTTGATATACATACCAATATCGTGGAGGATCGCCGCAGCTTCCAGCATCATCCGATCCCGGCGATCCATGCCGTGTTCCCGCGCCAGGGCGTCAAAGAGGAGGATGCAAAGATTCGCCACATGGCGTCCGTGGGCTTCATCAAAATGATACCGCCGGCCCAGGTTCATCGCCGAGGCAATACTCTGGGAAAAAAATTCTTCCTGAAGCTCCGAATCCACTCCCATCGTCAGATCGATGAGACAGCCCTCCCGGATGGAAACCAGGGGAACCACTACCTGGGCGGCGTGGGTCTGCTCCAGAAAAAATTTGTACACCATCAGGCTGAGGATCAGACCTTCCGCATGGGAATAGGAAATTTGCAGCTTCCGCACACATTCCTCGACGCTGTAGTTTTTAATTTGTTCCGCAAAACTGATGAAGGATTTCCGTTCGATGATCCGGCAATTTTCGTTCAGTTCCGTCCCCGCCAGATACGATGCCAGCCGGGCGTCGGAACCGGCCACCACAAAGGTCCGCACATGGGCCAGGTCCATTTCGGCGCTCAAAAAACCCGCGGTGTTCCGGATGTTTTCGTTGAGAAACCGTTCATGGAACCTGCCGGAACCGGCGCCCAGCCGGGACTGCTGATCGATGAGAATAGTTCCCAGCTTGAGGCTGTGGGCTGCCACCATTGTTCCCCGGCGGAGCAGCATAATTTCCGTAGAGCCGCCCCCAATTTCGATGATCATCGAGTTAGCCCGCCAAAAAACAGGAAAATCCTGCTTCAGGGCGAAACGGACGGCCAGGTACATGAGCCGGTTTTCCTCAACCCCTTCGACGATGGAAAGCGCAAACCCCGTCTCATGCCGGACCCGGTCCGCAAAGACATCCCGGTTCCGGGCCGCCCGGAGCGCGCTGGTGGCGATGATATGAACGTCTTCATCCCGAATGTTCCAGCCCCGCAGAAGCTCCCGGTAAATCTGCAGCACCGAAATACATTCCAAAAGGGATTCCCGGGAAATTTCCCCGGAGGTAAATACGTCCTGCCCCAGGGCTACGGGCTTTCCCGCCTGGTCAACCACCCGCCAGAGTCCTTCGGCCAGCGGCAATATTTCCGCCACCAAAAGCCTGATTCCGGTGGAGCCTATTTCCAAAACGGCGACAAGACGGCTTTCCATAAAAATATATACTCCATAATGGATGACTCTAATTATCGGAGGATGGGAAAAAAGTATCAACAGGGCCTGCGGGATTGTCCGAAAAGCAACGGGCTTTCCGGGCGCCCCCGTTCAGAGGAGCCGGAAAAGGCTGGTGTAAAATTCCAGGCCCCGGTGGAGATTGTCCAGGGAAATCCGCTCGTCGTGGCCGTGCATCCGGCTTAATTCGTCGGGGTCAAGGCGGTGGGGGTTGAAGCGGAAAATCCCGCCGGCCAGACGCTGATAGTGCCGGGAATCGGTAGTGGCCACCATGATAAACACCAGCGGCGGGACGCCGGGCCAGGCCGCTTCCAGGGCCGCGGTCATTTCCTTCCAGCCCGGCCCGCTTTGCCGGGTATGCTCCGGGTTTGCCGGAACCGGGTTGGTGCCCATATCGTGAACCGTTACCGCTACCCGGTCATCGCGGATAATTTTTTTGATCCGCCGCGCCGCCTGTTCTACCGTCCAGGGCTGGAGGAGCCGCAGATTGATCACCGCCCGCGCTTCCGAGGGCATCACGTTATCCGCGGCGCTTCCGGCAAGCTGGGTCATGGCCACGGTAGTGTGGAGCAGGGCGGCGGTATCGGGCCGGACGGCCAGGGCCCGAAAAAAGAGGGGCCCCAGGGCGCGGGCATGGCGCATGAAAAAAGCCTGGGGGCCTGAAGCAAAACCGGACAGGCGGGTAAAGAACTGTTCCGCCGTGGGAACCAGCCGAAAGGGGAAGGGCTTTTTTGAAATCCGGTGCAGGGCCCGGGCCAGTACCGCTACGGCCTGCACCGCCGGGGGCCGGGACGCGTGGCCCGGCTTCTGAACCGCCGTCAAATCCAGGCTGAGGAAGCCTTTTTCCTCAATGCCGAACAGGGCCAGGGGCCGGTCAACCCCGGCTATCTGGTTTTCCAGAATTGCCGTGCCTTCGTCAAGAATCCAGGAAAAGTGAAGGCTCCTTTCGGCAAACCATTGGGCGGTTTTCCGGGCCCCCAGGAGCCCGGTTCGCTCCTCGTCCCCCCCAAAGGCGAACCAGATGTCCCGCCGGGGCCGAAAGCCTTCGGCGCAGAGGTTTTCCGCCCCCTCCATAATGCTGATGAGGATGCTTTTCATATCCAGCGCGCCCCGGCCATAAATATAGCCATCCTTCAGTTCCGCGCCGAAGGGATCGGCGGTCCACTTTTCCGTTTCCACGGGTACGACATCGTAATGGGCGAGAACCAGCGCCGGATTGACCTCAGCCTCGCCGCCGCCGGAACCTCCCGATCCGGGCCAGCGGTAGATCAGAGAGTAGGGGCCGAGGCTCCAGCGCTCCGCAATTCGGTGAAACCGGGGGTACTGTTCGGCCAAAAATTCCTGAAACCGGAACAGGGGCGCCTCCGCGCCGGCATCGCCGGGAAGAGCCCCGGCGGGCCAGTCCGTTTTAATCCGCAGAGCGGCGCGGAACCGTTCGGCAAAATCCATGCAGGCAGTATGCGCCATGGGCCCTTTGTTGTATACTGGGATCGGAGCAAAGCAGATGATAAAACCGGGCCGGAAAAACAAAATCACCCTGTTGCTCATTCCGCTTCTCCTGATCCCCGTTGCGGGACTTCGGTTGTCCCAGACCGCCGGGACAGAGGCCGGGGGGGAAACCGCGGTCTACGTTACGAACTCGGGGTCAAAATACCACCGGGAAAACTGCCGTTCGTTACAGCGTTCAAAGATTGCCGTAACGCTGGGGGACGCGGTAAAATCCGGCTACAGCCCTTGCTCGGTCTGCAAGCCCCCGGCGCTTTTCGGGAGCGGCTCCGGGGCTGCCGGGGCGGATGCGGCGGATGCGGCGGCCCAAAACGGCGGGGAACTCTACCGGGTGAACGCCGCCGGCCTGGCGCACAGCGCCGCCGCCGATGTATCCCGGATGGTGCGGGCCGAAGTGGTGGATCATGTGGACGGCGATACCGTCCGGGTGCGGATACCCAATCCTCCGGCGGGCCTGGGCGCGGTGGAGACGATCCGTTTGATCGGGGTGGATACGCCGGAGACGGTTCATCCCCGCCGCCCGGTGGAAGCCTTTGGCAAAGAAGCCGGCGATTTTACCAAAGCCCGGCTCCTGAACCAGCCGGTGCATCTGGCCTTTGACTGGGATCTCCGGGACCGCTATGGCCGGCTCCTGGCCTATATTTATACCGCAGACGGCGGCTGCTTTAACGCGGAACTGGTCGGCGAAGGCTACGGCCACGCCTATACCCGCTTTGCCTTTCAGTTTATGGACGAGTTCCGATCCCGGGAACAGGACGCCCGCCGGGAACAGCGGGGCCTCTGGGGGAACGGGCTCCGGCGCGAATGAACGACCGGGCATTTTACGGAGTGTTATGAACGCATATCTTGATATTGTACGGAAGGTTCTGGATACGGGGTTCCGCAAGGAGAACCGCACCGGCATAGACGCGCTGACCCTGGCCGGAGCCATGTTTGAACATGACATGGCTGCGGGCTTTCCCCTGCTGACGACCAAAAAAGTCCCCTTCCGGCTCGTGGCTTCGGAACTGGAATTTTTTATCCGGGGGATCACCGACAAGGAATGGCTCCGGGGCAAAAACAACCACATCTGGGATGAATGGTGCAGCCCCGAAAAAGTTCCCTACGGCAATGACGAGGCGGCCAGGGCCCGGATGATGGCGGAGCGGGATCTGGGGCCCGTTTACGGCTGGCAGTGGCGGCGCTTCGGGGCGGCCTATGCCGGCTGGGACCGGATCCCGGAAGGGCAGGGCCGGGACCAGTTAAAGGCGGCGGTGGAGACGCTGAAAAAAGATCCCGGCAGCCGCCGGATGATCGTCTCCGCCTGGAACCCCCTGGATCTGGGCCTCATGGCCCTGCCTCCCTGCCACTATGCGTTCCAGCTTACGGTGATAGACCGCCGGCTCAACCTCCTGTGGAACCAGCGCTCCGTGGACGTGGCCCTGGGGCTCCCCTTCAACATTGCCAGCTACGGCTGCCTCCTCCACCTGCTGGCCAAGGAAGCGGGGCTGGATGAAGGGAAGCTCATCGGCTTTCTCGGGGACACCCACGTCTACGTAAACCATGTTGAAGCCCTCCGGGAACAGATGGGCCGGGAGCCCCGAAAATTGCCGCGTATTAAAACCGGAAATTTCAGGTCGGTCTTTGACTGGAGTTACGGCGACTCGGTCATCGAAGACTACGATCCCCATCCGGCGATCAAATTCGACATTGCCGTATAGGAGGGGATATGGAAGACCGGCAGGATATTATCATTATCGCCGCCATGGCGGAAAACGGGATCATCGGCAGAGGTAACGCCCTCCCCTGGTCTGTTCGGGAGGATATGATTCACTTTAAGGAATTGACCACCGGCTGGCCCTGCATCATGGGGCGTAAAACCTGGGATTCCCTGCCCCGGCGGCCCCTGCCCCGGCGGCCAAACCTGATCATCTCCGCCTCCCTGAAGGAGGCCCCTGAGGGGGCAGAGGTTTTCCCCTCCCTGTCCGGGGCCATTGCCTTTTGCGCCGGATATGACAAGGTGTTTATCTGCGGCGGCGCGTCAATTTACCGGGAAGCTCTGCCCCTGGCCACCAAAATGGAACTGACGGTGATCCACGGGCGCTACGAAGGGGACGTTTTTTTCCCGGAAATCGATTCAAAAAGCTGGGAAAAAACCACCGTCCGGGACGGCGCGGTGTGCAGCTTTGTACGCTATACGAGAAAGGAAACAATATGAACGAACCGGTTTTGGTAGTATTGGCGGCGGGCCTGGGGAGCCGGTATGGCGGCCTCAAGCAGATGGATCGGATTGGAAAAAACGGCGAAGTCCTTCTGGACTATTCGGTCTACGACGCCCTCAGGTCAGGTTTTGAAAAAATTGTTTTTATTATCCGGCATGACATCGAAAAAGATTTCCGGGAACTGGTGCTGGCCCGCATGGGTTCCCGTGTACGCTGGGAACTGGCCTTTCAGGATCTGGACACCCTGATCCCCGGCGGCATCTTTGCGGAGGCCCAAAAAGCCGGACGGACCAAGCCCTGGGGAACCACCCACGCGCTGCTCTGCGCGGCGGACAAGATCGACGCCCCCTTTACGGTGCTGAACGCCGATGATTTTTACGGGCGGGAAGCCTTTACGGTGATGGGGGCGTACCTGCGCGGCCCGGATTTACCGGACGCCGCCATCGTGCCCTATAATCTGGAAAAAACCCTGAGTCCCCAGGGGACGGTAACCCGGGGTGTCTGCGAGATTCGCAACGGCTATCTGGTCTCGGTGGACGAACTAACCGCCATTGAAAAAAAAGAAGGCCGCATCTTCAACACCAATGCCGGCGGCTCCCGGCGGGAACTTGCCGCGGATACCCCGGTGTCGATGAACTTCTGGGGTTTTCCGAAAACCATTCTTCCCCATTTCAAAACCTTCTTCGACGATTTTCTCCAAACCTTCACGGCGGACATGGCAGGACAAATCAAAGCCGAATGTTACCTCCCCAAAGCGGCGGACTGGTTTGTCAAAAATAATATTATCAAAATAAAATCTCTCCAGGCCGATTCGGAATGGTTCGGCGTTACCTACCGGGAAGACAAAGAGGCGGCGGTCAGGCGGATAGAAGTCCTCACCGCCCAGGGGGTTTATCCGCAGGCGCTGTGGGGGTAATGCCAGGGCTCTCTTATCATTGGACTTGTTCAATAACCCGGTTGGTTATCGCGGACTAAAGTCCGACACAAGTCTCGCAAAATGCTTCGCATTTTTGCTGCTTTTAAGCGGATTTGTTCAAAAACTGAAGTTTTTAAACAAATCTATTTCAGGGGAGGCCGCGCTTTTCCCGAAATTTCTTCGATATAAATTTTCCACACCGCGGTGGCCGGGTATTCCCGTGCCATTTCATCGTCAAAGGCCGCCATGTTGTCGGGGGTGTGGCGCTCGCAGAGAAGCCGGAGGGCCCGGACTTTTTCCGCATCGTCCAGCACTTCTTCGGCAATGCCAAAAACAATGGCCGACTCATACACCACGGTGAAATGATCCGGCGGCTCCTCCACATTCCCCACGCAGACAAGGCAGACCCGGTTCCGGCGTTTCAGGTTGTCGATCTTGTGGCCCCCCCGGGCGCAGTGGAAGTAGATCCGTTCCCCGTCCCGCACAATGGAAAGGGGCACACCGTAGGGGCTTTCGTCATCGCTTACCGTGGCCAGGACGGCATACCGGCACCTGTCCACCACCCCTTCGGCAAAATCCCGGCTTCGCTCCCGGTCCGCCCTCCGCATTTTCCGCATGATTCCCCCTTTTCCCGGCATGGCGGAGTATAGCACAGGGCCGCTTGCATGGCATATAGTAGACTTGTTCTCCAAATCGAAAATATGCGGTTTCTGAACAACGTTCGTGAACACGGGAGATAATCATGCGGAATATGAAGGGCCGGATCCGGGCCGTCCGTGCCACATACACCGGGTTTGTCCGCGGGAGATCGGGGGCCTGGGCGTGAGTGATGCGGCTGTTTGGGGATGGACGGCTCTATTGTCGTTTCTGCCCATTTCGGAACTCCGGGGGGCGATTCCTTTTGCCATGGCCCAGGGGATGCCCTGGTATGCGGCCTATCCCTTTGCGGCGGCGCTGAACGCACTGGTGGCCCCGGCCTGCTGGATTTTTCTTTCCACCCTGCACCGGCTTTTTTTGAAGATGACCTGGTATGAAAATTTTTTTACCCGCTTTGTGGAGCGGGCCCGGAACAAGCTCCACGGGGGAGTGGAAAAATGGGGCTGGCTGGGGGTGGCGGTTTTCGTGGCCATACCCCTGCCCGTAACCGGCGCATGGACGGGTACTCTGGGCGCCTGGGTGCTGGGCCTTCCCCGGGGGAAAACCCTGCTGGCGGTGATCCTGGGGGTTGCCGCCGCGGGAGCCATAGTAAGCGCCGTCATGCTGTTGGGAATCGGAGCCCTGCATATTTTTATAAAAAAGGTATAATAACCCTATGATTATCGGCATCGACATCGGCAGCACCACCACCAAGGCAGTCTCCATCGAAAACGGCAGCTTCGTGCGGAAGATCAAAACCAAAGCTTCCGATGCGGTAACCTCCGCCACCGGGGCCCTGGGCAAGATGATCGTCGAAAACGAAATGAAGATGGGGGACATCCAGGGGATCATGATTACCGGCGCGGGGGCGTCGAAGATCAAAAACGACATATTCGGCATCCCCACCGTGCGGATCGACGAGATCCAGGCCATCGGCATCGGGGGAATTTTCTTTTCCGGGCGGGATCATATCATCATCGCCAATATCGGAACGGGAACCGCCATTATCGAGGCCGGCCCGGCGGGAATCTCCCACATCGGCGGCTCCGGTGTCGGCGGGGGAACCATCCTGGGATTGGCGAAAAAACTTCTCCCTATCACGGACTTTAACGGAATCATGAAACTGGCGGAAACAGGAAACCTCAACCAGGTGGACCTGCTGCTGGAAGATATTATGGAGACCGACATCAGTTTTTTGAACAAGGAATCCACAGCCTCGAATTTCGGCAAAATGCTGGATACCGCCGGAAGCGGGGACATTGCCCTGGGAATCGTCAACCTGGTGTATCAGGTGATCGGAATGTTGTCGGTCTTTGCCGCCAAAAGCCGAAACGTCGGCCAGGTGGTAGTTACCGGAAACGGCAGCAAAAATCTCATCGGCAGAAAAATCCTCTCGATCATTACCAAAATGTACGGCATAAGCTTCGAGTACCCCCAGGACGCGGAATACAGTACCGCCGTCGGCGCCGGGCTTTCCTGGAAGGCGGGGAAATCCGGGCCGGCGCAATAGTCCCCTTCACCTTTTCCTCCAAACATGGAATACTGGGCCCCATGAAAATCGCGCTTACCGGGATAAAACCCACCGGCATACTCCACATCGGCAATTATTTCGGGGCCATTAAGCCGGCCCTGGAACTGACCCGGGAATACGAAACCCGGTACTTTATCGCCGATTACCACGCCCTCAACACCATGAAGGACCCCAAGGAACTTTCCGCCTGCATCCGGGAGGTGGCGGCGGGCTGGCTTGCCGCAGGGCTGGACCCGGAGCGGGTTATCTTTTACCGCCAAAGCTCGGTGCCCGAAACCTTTGAACTGGCCGCCATGCTTATGGCCTTTACCGCCAAAGGCCTGATGAACCGGGCCCACGCCTACAAGGCGGCGGTGCAGGAAAATACCGAAAAGAACGACGACCCCGACGCGGGGATCAACATGGGGCTTTTTACCTACCCGGTTCTTATGGCGGCGGACATCATCCTGTTTAACGCGGATGTGGTTCCCGTGGGGAAGGATCAGGTGCAACACGTGGAGATGGCCCAGGACATCGCCCAGGCGGTGAATTTCAACTATAAAACCGAAGTTCTGAAAGTGCCCCGGGCCGCGGTACGGGAATCGGTGGCGGTAGTGCCGGGGCTGGACGGGCGAAAAATGAGCAAAAGCTACGGCAATGTCATTCCCCTCTTCGCGCCGGAAAAGGAACTCCGCACGCTCATCATGCGGATTGTGACCAATTCCCAGGGGATCGGGGAGCCCAAAGACCCGGAAACATCCCAGATATATCTGCTCTACAAACTGTTCGCCTCCGAAGCGGAGCAAAAGGCCCTGTCCGCCCGCTACCGGGAGGGGGGCATGGGCTGGGGAGAGGCCAAAGAAGAACTTTTCCGGGTGGTGAACCGGGAGCTTGCCCCTCTGCGGGAGCGGTTCAACGCCATCATGGGGGACCCGGCGGGCCTGGATGCCGTGCTGTCCCGGGGGGCGGAAAAAGCCCGGCCCATCGCCGCTGCCACGGTACAGCGGTTCCGCCGGGCTGCGGGGATCGGATGAATGGTGAGCCTTTCCCAAAAACAGAGGTTTTGGAAAAGGCTATGGTATTATTTTATCAAAAAATAATACCATAACCCCCGCCGCCCATTGTGCGAGGCCGCCCGGCAGTCTCAGACAGTCTGAAACTGTCTGAAGCCGCCCGCCGCCGCGGGACGTTTCACAAACACCCAAAGTATGCTATACTGGCCCCATGGAAAGAACGCTTGTTTTATTAAAACCCGGCTGTCTCCAGCGGCGGATAGTCGGCGAGGTATTGAGCCGTTTTGAGCGGAAGGGACTGAAAATCATTGCCCTTAAACTGGTCAAACTGGACGGAGCCACGGCGGAAGCTCATTACGCCGAACACCGGGAAAAGCCCTTTTTCGGCTCCCTGGTGGAATACACCCTCTCCGGGCCGATTATCGCCCTGATTCTGGAGGGGAACGAGGCCATTTCCGTGGTTCGGCGGCTGGCGGGCCTGACGAAGCTCCAGGATGCGCTGCCGGGTACTATTCGGGGGGATTACGCCGCCCAGACCCAATTGAACATTGTCCACGCCTCCGATTCTTCCGCCAGTTCGGAACGGGAGTGCGCCCTCTTTTTCAAAGCCGGTGAAATATTCCCCTGGGAGGATGGAAACCAGGCATGGTTTTAAACCACCCTTCCGCTCCGGTGGCCGTGCTGGGCGCCGGGGCCTGGGGAACCGCGCTGGCCAAGGTTATTGCCGACAAGGGACGGGAAGTGATCCTCTGGAGCCGGGGAGATGTAACTGCCGATGACATTAATGTCCGGCACGAAAATTCCCGGTTCCTCCCGGATGTGCGGCTGCCCCCCACCCTGCGGGCCACTACGGATATTGAGGAGGCCGCCGGGGGCCGGGAATTCCTCATTCTGGCCACGCCGTCCCTGTACCTGCTGGATACGGTCAAGCAGATCCTTTCGGTCCCTTCGATCCGGGAAGGGGAAAGCGCCATTGCCGTCATTACCAAGGGCTTTCTTGACTCCGCTCGCGGCGGCCCCCGGCTGATCCTGGAAACGCTGGAAGATTACCTCCCCGGTTTTTACCGTCAGTCTCTGGTGTATATCGCCGGGCCCAGCCACGCGGAGGAAGTAAGCCGGGGGAAAATCACCGGACTGATTGCGGCCAGCGAGAACGCGAAAAATTCCTTCCGGTTCCGGGACCTGTTAAAAAGCAAACGGCTTTTTGTGTTTTCCTCGTTTGATGTCCGGGGAGTCCAGGTGGCGGCGGCGGCGAAAAACGTCATCGCCATTGCCTTTGGCATGATGGACGCCATAAAAAACCGGGAAGATTCCGGGGAGATGTTCGGAGACGGCACCGAATCCCTGCTTTTGGCCGCGGGGCTCAACGAAATTCAGACCCTGGGCCGGGCCATGGGGGCCACCCACCCGGAAACCTTTACCTCGATTTCGGGCATCGGGGATCTGGACGTAACCTGCCGTTCGGTTTTTGGCCGGAACCGGCGTTTTGGCAGGGAAATTATCGAGAAAAAAATCCTCGAACCCTACCGCAGTCTCGAAGACCTGCTGGAGCGGCTCGACGAAATCGGCTACCTCCCCGAAGGGGTGGCAGCGGCGAAATATGTAAACACCCTGGCCGGCAAATTCAAACTGAAGATGCCCGTTTCCGTGGGGCTCTACCAGATTTTGAACCGGGAAATCGAACCGCTTGATTTTTTGCAAAATTTTCTCAATGAATTATAATGGCGGAAGTTGTTCAGAACCTGAAGTTTCTGAACAACTCTAATCGCTAAAAAAGGAAGGAACCGCTATGACCAGCAGCGCCCTGTACCCGCCCCTTGCCACCGGCCTTGTTCTGGTGCTGATCCTGATTGACTACCTGAGCAAAGCAAACACCGATCATTTTCAGCGACGGCTGTACCTTTCGGTTCTGATCTCCATTTTTACCGCGATTCTTACCAGTTTTGCCGCTTCGGTTCTGGATGGCAGGCCAGGCGGGGCAATCCGGGTTTTGCTCTATATAATAAATAATATATTTTTTATTTTTCAAAACCTGTCCTATTATCTGGCCGCGGTGTTTATCGACTACATTGCCAACAAAAACAACGCCCGGATCAAAAAGTTTTTGTATATCGTCCTGGGCATTATGGCCCTGAATGTCATCATCATGGTGATTAACATATTTTTCGGCTTTTATTTTTACATCGACGGGGACAACCGTTTTGTAAACGGCAGTATGTTTCTGATCCGTTTCTACCTGAGCTATATCGCCATTCTGATGGTGATTATCGATCTGCTCCTTTCGGCCAAAAATCTTACGGCGGCGCATATCAGTCTGGTGATTTTTTTCGCCGTCCTCATCGGATCGGGGGCGGCGCTGGACATGGTTTTCACCGGGGGCCACCTGATCTGGGCCTTTTTCACCGGGGGCCTTTTGTACGGGTATTTTTATATCATCCGCAGCGATACCACCCAGGACAACATGACCGGGATCGGGAACCGTTCCAGCTTTTCCGAATTTATTGCCCAGCTTAACCGGATGGGGAGTAAGCAGACCTACGCCATGGCCCTCTTTGACATCAACGGCCTGAAAAAAATAAACGACGCCCACGGACAGGACGTGGGGGATCAGGCGCTGGCGGAAATGGCGGAAATCCTGAAAAAATGCTCCCGCCAGTCCGACTTTCTGGCCCGGATCGGCGGGGACGAATTCCTTATCGCCATCAAAGCAAAATTTGACATTGAAAAACTTTTGGCCAGGGTGCTGCGGACGCTGGAAAGCAACAACCGGAAGCCGGACCGCCAGTACACCCTGTCGATCAGTTACGGGTATTCAACCTATACCACCCGGACCGAACAGTCTATCGACGAATTCCTCCAGCGGCTGAACGGCCTGGTGTTCCAGCACAAAAAAGATCAACGCAGTGAGGAGGCCGCGCTTGCTCGATAAACTAACCCAAAAGGTTTCCGATGCCCTCAGGTTCATTTCCGGGAAATCAACGATCACCGAAAAAAATATCGACGATGCGGTCGAGGCCATCAAGATGGCCCTGCTGGAGGCGGATGTCAACCTTCGGGTGGTCCGCCGTTTTGTCAACGCCACCATTGAAGAAGCCCGTGGGGAGAAGGTCCTGCGGGCCGTAGACCCCGGCCAGCAGTTTGTCAAAATTGTCCACGACCGACTTGTGTCTTTTCTGGGGGATACCAAACAGGATCTGGCTCTCCGGGGGCCCGACGTGCTTTCCGGCATCCTCATGCTGGGGCTTCAGGGATCGGGGAAAACCACCAGTTCCGCCAAGCTGGCCCTGCGGCTGAAAAACGCAGGCCGCAAGCCGCTGCTTGTGGCCTGCGATCTGGTCCGGCCTGCGGCCATGGAACAGCTTGCGGTGCTGGGCTCCCAGATTGGCGTCCCGATTTACCGGGAAGCAGGCGCTTCGGACAGCGTAAGGGTCTACCGGGGCGCCGTGGACTGGGCCCGGAAAAATCTTGTCGACACGCTGGTCATCGATACCACGGGCCGGCTCCAGATCGACGAGCCGATGATGGCGGAACTTTCCCGCCTGAAAGAGGCCGCCAAACCCGATGAACTGCTGCTGGTGGCGGACGCCATGACCGGCCAGTCCGCGGTGGACATTGCCAAAAGTTTCGACGAACAGATCGGCCTGACCGGGGTGATCCTCACCAAGTTCGATTCCGACACCAGGGGCGGCGCGGCCCTTTCCCTCAAAACCATCACCGGGAAGCCCCTTAAATTCATCGGTATCGGGGAAAAGCCCGAGGATTTTGAGCCGTTCCACCCCGAGCGGATCGCGGGCCGGATCCTCGGCATGGGGGACGTGGTAAGCCTGGTGGAAAAAGCCCAGGCGGTCATCGACCAGAAGGAAGCCCTGGAACTCCAGAAAAAAATGGAGAAGGAAAACTTCACCCTGGAGGACTGGCTCAACCAGCTCCGGTCGGTGAAAAAAATGGGCTCCCTTCAATCCATGCTGGATATGATCCCCGGCATGGCCGGACAGGTCAGCGAGGAGGATATCAACCGGGAGGACATGAAGGGCCAGGAGGCCATACTGTCATCCATGACCCGGAAAGAGCGGGCCAACCATTTAATCATCGGCCCCTCCCGCCGTTCCCGTATTGCCCGAGGTTCCGGCGCCTCCGTGGCTGAGGTGGCCCGGCTCCTCAAAAAATTCGAGAAGATGAGAACCATGATGAAAAAGATGGCCAAGCTGGGGAAGAATCCCCAGGGTATGCAAGCCATGATGCGGCAGATGGGGAGGTAAACCCCATGATGTCTCGTGTAAAAAACGAACCATTGGGCGGCCCTTGAAAACATGGGTTTTTTTCGGTAATATATGACTAACAGGAGAAAATTATGATTGAAGAACAGGTTCAGGCCGCCTTGAATAATGTACGCCCCTCCCTTCAGGCTGACGGCGGGGATGTGGAACTGGTGTCCATCGCCGATGACGGTACTGTTTCGGTCAAGCTCACCGGCGCGTGCGGCGGGTGCCCCATGGCCCAGATGACCCTCAAAATGGGCATCGAGAATTACCTCAAAAAAGAAGTGCCCCAGGTTACTGCCGTGGTCGGCGTATAAAGGATGTCCTGAAAACGCACGCCCCGTTTTCCTCTATCCTTTTGGCGGCATTTGTGATATAAGATGCCATGAATGTTGCAAAAAGCCGGGTAGTGAGCATCAGCTATACCCTCACGGACGACAATAACCAGATTGTCGATTCCACCTCCGATTCAGAATCCTTTGATTACCTGCATGGATTTGGAAATATTATCCCTGGCCTCGAAGAGGCGCTGGAAGGGAAAAATCAGGGTGACTGTTTTTCCGTTACCATTCCCGCGGCCCTGGCCTACGGGGAGCGGGATGAACGGATGGTTCTTGACGTTCCCCTGGACCGGTTCCAGGGGACGGATTCAGTAAAAAAGGGGATGCAGTTTCATGCTGAAACCGCCCAGGGCTTTCAGCTTGTAACCGTTACCCAGGTAGCCGATCAGACGGTAACTATCGACGGAAACCATCCGCTGGCGGGGCTGGACCTGACCTTTGACGTTACCGTCAACGCCATTCGGGAGGCAAACGCTGAAGAGCTGGCCCACGGCCATGTCCATTCCCACGGCCATTCCCACAACGGCTGCGGCGGATGTGAGCCCGGCTCCGGGTCCGAAGACTGCGGGAACTGTTGCGGCCATTGCTGACGACCCCCGGTGAGAAGTTCCCATGGCAGGCCCCGGTTTTAAACCCTTTGATTTTGTCAGTCTCTTTGCGGCCCTGATCATCATTTTTCTCGCCTTTATCCCCATATACAGCGGCGCGGGGGCCCAGAATACTATAAAGCTCAAGGGTGAAGCGGGGGCCTGGGTTTTCCCCCAGGAGGCGGAAGAAACCCTGACGGTGCCGGGCCCCCTGGGAGACACCGTGGTGGAAATCCACGGCGGACGGGCCCGAGTGCTTTCATCCCCCTGCCAGAACCAGACCTGTGTGGCCGCCGGGACGATCCATGCCCGCGGCCAGTGGATAGCCTGCCTTCCCAACCGGGTTTTGGTTTCCGTGGAGAGCAGCTCCGGGGAGGATACGGAAATTGACGCCGCCGCCTGGTAGTCCCGGCGATACCGGCCCGGCGTCCCCCGGCAGCCGGAAATCCTGGAACCCCGGTTCCCTGGCCCTCCTGGGCGGCTTCTGTCTGTTTCTTTCTACTATTGAATACCTTATTCCCAAGCCTCTGCCCTTTATGCGTATCGGTCTGGCCAACCTGCCCTTGATCCTGGCCCTGGATCTGTTCCCCCCCGTCCCTTTCGCCCTTCTGGTGTTGTTAAAGATCAGCGGCCAGGCCCTGATCACGGGAACCCTGTTTTCCTACGTGTTTGTATTCTCCCTGGCGGGCAGTTCCGCTTCCGCCCTGGTCATGTATAGCCTGCGCCGCCTTTTGGGGAAAAACCGGATCAGCTTTACCGGTGTGGGCATCGCCGGGGCGGTTCTTTCCAATCTCGTCCAGCTTGTCCTGGCCCGCCTCTTTGTCTTTGGCGAAGGAGTCCGTTTTTTGGCCCCCGTTTTTCTTATCTCCGGGCTGATTTCAGGCGGCGCGCTGGGTTTTTTTTGTGAAGCCTTTGCCGCCCGTTCCCGCTGGTTCCGCCGGGCCCTGGGGGAGGATGAGGCGCCGCCGGTTCTCCATGAAAACAAAAACTTCGGAGTTTCCGGCGGCCCCGCGCCGCGGCAGGAGGCCCGGCGGTTCAAGCCCTCGTTCCGGCAGCGGCGGCAGGAACAATGGAACCGCCTGTTCCCCGGCGGAGATCTTTTTATCGCCGGGCTTTTCATCATGGTGATTTTTCTTTTTACGTCCTCCCTTGTTTTCAAGACCCTGCAATTTTTGTTTTTCTGGCTGCTTGCGGCTCTTTCGGGGAGAAAAATCCGGCTCCTGACAGCCCTTCTGGTCATGCTGGGGATTGTGTTTGGCAGCCTGCTGGTTCCCTATGGAAAAATTCTGGCCGAATGGGGCCCGTTGCAAATCAGCCAGGGGGCTCTTCTGGCGGGGCTGCGCCGGGCCCTTACTTTGGAGGGCCTTGTTTTGCTTTCCGGGGCTTTTATCCGCCCGGATCTCAGGCTTCCCGGCGCTTTCGGCGCCCTGCTGGGCGAATCGTTCCGGCTTTTCGCCGTCCTCCAGAACCGGAAAACAAATTTTACCCGGAAGCGCATTATCGAAGGGATTGACGGGCTGATGCTGGAACTGGATCAGGGCGGCGCGGCAGACCCCGGCCCGGCGGCGCCCGCTTTGGCCCGGCGGCGTCCCGCTTCGGCGGCGCTCCTTGGGGCCATGGTCCTGGTTTGCGCCCTGCTGGCCCTGGCGGATGAGGGAGCGGCCCTGCAATGGGCGGAACGGATCCTATGGGGCCCGTACTCTGGCTAAACCCGCGCCGGCTTCCTGGTAGTTGGGATTGATCGCCAGGGCCCGCTCATAGGCTTCGATGGCGGCGCCGGCGTCTCCCGCCGATTCCCGTACCGTTGCCAGCCGGTACCACCAGAGCGCCAGCCCCGGCTCAAGCCGCACCGCTGTCGTATAGGCAATATCCGCATGGCGGTACTGTTGCCGGATCCGGAAGATTTCCCCGATAAAAAAATAGGCCACCGAACTCCGTTCCCCCTGGGGTATGGCGTTGGCGTACCGCTGCATAAAGCTTAACGAACGGTCGTAGTCCCCAAGGTAGAAATACGCCTCTCCCATGGTTTCCACGATCCGGTATTCATCGGAAAAAAGGCGGAGCCCCCGTTCCCCCCAAGTGATCACGTCGGCGTATTTCTGCTGGCGCTGGAGGGTCCAGGTGATGATGGTGTAGGTCTCTCTGGTTGCGGCGTTTTGGGAAACCTCGTTCTGGCAGATGCGAACCGCCTCGTTGTAATAGGGCTCCGCCTCGGCAACACGGTTTCGGGCCTCCAGATCCCGGCCTGTGCGGTAGTTCTGCGCCGCGCTCAGGGATGCGCCGCCGGAACCGCCGTCCGGCGTTTGGGAAAATACCGGGGCGCCGGAGAGGACAAAAAGAAGGCAAAACAGGCCGGAATGAACCTTCATGATACTACCATAATGCCCTGAATCGCCGATATTTTCAACTGCTGGGTGCGTACGCCCGGCTAAAGCCGGTCTACCGCTGTTTATGCGTTATCGTTGGTGTGCGCCGAGCGTGTGTTACCATTATCCAATAACAGCCCCCCGTATGTTTGACCTCCCGGTAAAGTTTTGGTACACTGCGCCGGGGGGCCGTAAAAAAACGGCGGGGTGGCAGCAATGAACAAAACAGCATGGCAAAAATTTTCCGCCGCCAGGGATCAGTACCGGAACTGGGTGGAAAAGCTGGGGCGGAGTTTCCCGGAACTCCGGGCCCTCCAGCAGGAACTGGCGGACTGCCGAAGCGGTCCCGCCTATACCGTGGAAACTCCGGTGGTCTACAACGGCGCTCTGGACGACCTGGGGCCCGGAGATGAGATCCGGCTTATCCTGGTGGCGGATAACCCTGGCCGCCGGGAACAGGCCGCAGAAAACCGCCGGTATCTGGTGGGACCTTCGGGAAAAATCGCGGAAAAATTTTTCCGGGATCATCCTGAACTGGGCGTTGATTTTCGCAAAAACGCGATCATCCTTAACAAGACGCCGATCCACACGCCCCGGACTGTGGAACTACGGGAGCTTTGCCGCCGGGGAGACGGGCCGGACAAAGGCGGGCCCGGCCCGGCGCGAAAAAAAGGCCCGGCCTTTTCAGAGCGGCTGGCCGAAACGCAGGAATTTATGGCCCGGCTGCTGCTGGATTTTCACCGGGCCCTGCGGCCCGTTCCGGTCTGGATCACCGGCTATTCGGAGATGAAGCCGGGGGGCGTATTCGGGCCCTACATCGAAGCCCTGCGGAAGCTCTACGGCCCCGCCGGAAAAGCCGGCCCGCCCGCCGTGGACAGCCTGTTTTTCTACCGCCATTTCTCCATGAATCAGTTTACTATTGATTTGCGCCGGCAGTCCGCGCCGGGAGAAACCGTACCGGAAACTCTGGCCCGGATCGGCAGCGCCTATCGCCTTCGCATACTCGGCTGGTAGCCCCGATCTTTCCCCGCGCTGTGGGGAAAGATCGGAATTTTGACCCGGCGCCGGGATATGACTGCGGTTAATTTTTCGCCCCCTTTTGCCGATAATAAAGGACTATGTCCAACTTTCATCCGAAAAAAAAGGCTTTTTTGAAATTTATTTTAATTCCGGTATGTTTATCCCTGGTTCCGGCCTTCTACGGAGCCGCTCAAACCATTGCCTTCTCTTCGCTGGAGACGGGGGCGGAAGCCCAGTCCCGGCCTGTCCACGAGGCTTCGAAACGGCTTTTTCCCGCGATCTATTTTACCGAAACCATAGCGGCCGACAGGGCGGCGGAGGCCGGCAGGCCCTACTGGGTATACAGCGAAACAGATCGGGCCAGAGTGGTTCAGGAAACCCAAAACAATTTTTCCATTCTTTTGAATAATGACATTCTCGCCTTTTACGGCCATCCTCTTTCCAAAAACATGGGAATCCTGGGCCGGTATTCCATTGAGGAACTGGACGCAAAACTTGGCGCCCTGGCGGAAGAGTACGCCGCAGTAAGCGGCGGGCGGGGCGTTAAAAAAGCGTTTTACCTTATTTACGGAACCGTATGGCCTCAGGGGGAAATCGGCATCCTCAAAAATGATGTGCTGATTCAATATATTGAATACGCCCGGAAACATGACATCCTGGTTTTTATCGATCATCAGATTGGCCGCTACGATCCGATCAATTCCCTCAAACAGATGCTTCCCTATCTGCACTACCCCAATGTGCATCTGGCCCTGGACCCCGAATGGCGGACCACCAGGCCCATGCAGGAAATCGGTACGGTCAGTGCGGAAGAAATAAACCGGGCCCAGCAGGTGATGGAAGATTATATTTTGGAACACCAAATCCCCGGAGAGCGGATGCTGGTGATCCATCAGTTTAACTGGCGGATGATCAAAAACCGGGAACGGGTAAACTCAGGGTTTCACCGGGTGCGGCTGATTCACTGCGCCGACGGCTTCGGCAGCCCCAGCCTGAAACGAACATCCTACGCCTACAATGCCGAGGCCGTCAATATGCCGATCAAGGCATTCAAACTTTTTTACAATTTTGGCATCCCCGGCGCGGGCTACGACAGCCCCCTCCTGACCCCTCAGGAAGTCTACGCCCTGAATCCCCGGCCCTATATCATCATGTATCAGTAAAGGGGACTTCCGGAGACCCCGGTTGGGTTTTCAGGGTTTTTGTCCTACCATTCTTTAACGTGATATTTTCCTTCCGGTTCAATAATATCAAAAGTATCGCCCGAAGGAACAACAACGTAGAAACCATGTTTCAAGGCATAGGTTCTCACTGAATCGGCAAAAACCACCCCCGCAATTGCGCCGCGGTATTTTCGGAAATCCTTATGCAAATCGGCGTATTTCCTCAAGAGTTCCATGCGCTCAATATGCTCGTCAACATCTTTTGTGGCGGGTGTGGCCTTGATTTCGACAACCATGACCTTGTCGCCGTTCTGGAGAAAAATATCAATTTCAGCAAAAAGGCCGTTTTCCTCGTCCCGAATGACCACATCTTTTGAAGACTGCTCGAACTTAAAATTAAGGGCCCTGAATTTTGACACAAGATTGGGCACGACCATATGCTCAACCATATCGCCAAAGCGATTGGTCAGTTCGCCAACCCTTTTATCGGTTTCCTTCATCTGGCGGTCAATTTCTTCCCGCCGCCGGTCGGCTTCTTCCCGTCGTCGGTCAATTTCTTCCTGCCGCCGGTCGGCTTCTTCCTGCCACCGGTCGGCTTCCCTGGCTAAACGGTCAATCCGTTCCCCGGCAGCCTGTAGCACCGCCCAAACTTTCTCGAAAGCAGGCGGGTCATTGGGATCCATGATAACCGGCTGTGTATCTGCCATTATGCGCTCCTTTTTATACTATAGCCCATTTTTCCGTAAAACTAAAGTTTTGGGACAGCCTCTTATGAAAGATTTGCGGAGTAAACGCTCCGGCAATTTCCCGAAGGAAAATCGTCTTGATCCAGGGCCGAATCGAACGGCCGACCTGCCGCTTAGGAGGCGGCTGCTCTATCCCCTGAGCTACTGGACCGGAATATAAGAACCGCCGAAAATCCCGGTGAGGTTTCCTGAGGTTCCTTATGTCCTTATACCCGGCGGAGCCGTGATTGTCAACATAAGACCCGGTGTTTTTTTCCGGCCCTGTACGAGGGGCCGCAATTCAAGTAGACTTTTTCCATGGATTTTCGGCGGGTGTTTGTGGAAAAGCGGCCGGGGTTTGACGTTGAAGCGTCCCGGCTGCGGGCGGAGTTGGCCGGGTTTCTGGGGGGCCGGTACCCGGAACTGGCCGGGCTGGGGGGGCTTCGGATCCTCAA
>JAISBS010000111.1 GCA_031266075.1 Treponema sp. | reverse complement strand
CTAGTAAGTCTATCGGGGGGGGGGGGGGGGGGTAGGAAATGGTCTGGTTCAAAAAAATATTAAAAAATGATTTGAAACAAAATACAAGGGGAAAAAATGAAACCCCTCTTGGGCGCACGGGATAGAAGCGGAAATACCGGAGGACTTGCGGAGCAAGGCCGAGGAATTGGAGCGAATAGCCCGGTTTTTTGCGGCTTGAAAGGGCAGCCCGTTTAAGGGCTGTTATTGGATAGCGGCAACGCACGCCGCAAAAAATGCGCTTGTTTCAAAACCCGGCGGCAGGACTGCCTGCCTGCGGAAAGTACCAAATTCAGGCAGACTCCAGGAGGGCCCTGAATTCCTTTTCGTCCAGGGTTTCTTTTTCCAGCAGGGCCGCGGCCACCTGATCCAGAACGGCCCGGCGGTTTTTCAGTATGTCTTCGGTCTTCCCGTATTCCTGATCCACCAGCCGGGCGATTTCCTCGTCCACATACTGCTGGGTGCTTTCCGCGTATTCCCGCTGGAACATGGGCTCCTGCCGGTCCGGGCCGCCCATGCCGGCGCCCCTGGAGGTCAGGGCCACGTTGCGGAAACGGCCGCTCATGCCGTAGTCGGTGATCATCTTCCGGGCGATGTCGGTGGCTTTGGTCAGATCGCTGGCGGCCCCGGTGGAATATTCCCCGGAAACCATTTCTTCGGCGATGCGGCCCCCCAGGAGAATATCGATCTTCCCCAAAAGGTCGGATTGGGTAACGGTATAGCGATCCTCCACGGGCATTTGGAGGGTGTAGCCCAGGGCGAAACCCCGGGGAATAATCGAAATTTTTTGTACCGGATCGGCGTTGGGGGTAAAGGCCGCCACCAGCGCGTGGCCGGCCTCGTGGTAGGCGGTAAGCCGCCGTTCTTCGGGTTTGAGGATCCGGGTTTTTTTCTGCAAACCGGCTACGGTTTTTTCAATGGCTTCGTCGAAGTCCTTCTGGGCCACCAACTGCCGTCCCGCCCGGACCGCCAGCAGGGCCGCTTCGTTGACGATATTGGCCAAATCCGCGCCGGAAAAGCCGGAGGTTATCCGGGCCACCGCGGTCAGGTCAACCTGGGGGGAAAGCTTCACCGCGCCGGAGTGGATTTTCAGTATCGCTTCCCGGCCCTTTAGATCCGGCCTGTCCACCAGTACCTGCCGGTCAAAGCGTCCGGGCCGGAGCAGGGCCGGGTCCAGCACGTCGGGCCGGTTCGTGGCCGCCAGAATAATAAGGCCGCTGGTGGCATCAAAGCCGTCCATTTCCACCAGAAGCTGATTCAGGGTCTGTTCCCGCTCGTCGTTGCCCCCGGCAATATTGTTGATCCGGCTCTTGCCGATGGCGTCGAGTTCGTCAATAAAGATGATGCAGGGGGCCTTGTCCCTGGCTTGTTTAAAGAGGTCCCGGACCCGGGCGGCCCCGACGCCCACAAACATTTCCACAAAATCCGCGCCGCTCATGCGGAAAAAAGACACCTCCGCTTCTCCCGCCACGGCCCGGGCCAGCAGGGTCTTTCCCGTTCCCGGCGGGCCCACCAGCAGCACCCCCTTGGGGATCTTGCCGCCAATGTCGGTGTACTTCCGGGGGTTCTTGAGGAAATCCACCACCTCCACCAGTTCTTCTTTGGCCTCGTCCACCCCGGCCACATCGTTAAACCGGGTAACAATATCCCCCTCGGCCACGATAACCGCCCGGTTCTGCCCCACGGAAAGGACGTTGCCCCCCATATTCCCCAGCCGCTTCATAAAAAAGCGCCAGATAAAGAACAAAAAAGCGATGGGCAGCACCCAGCTAAAGATGATATTGAGGATCGTGCTTCCCTCGCGGGAAACCGCATAGTAGGCGATTTTTTTCTCGTCCATCAGTTTGATAAGATCCGGGTCGTTGATGGGCACCGTCCGGTACATTGTCTCTTCGGAAGAGGCGGAAGAACCCCGCAGGGGAGACCGGGAAACGGGGGTTCGGCGGGGGACGGCGCTGGTGTATCCGGTAAAATAGGATTCCGTCATTTCCACCCGTTTTATTTCCCCCGAGGCGATTTTTGTCTTGAATTCGGAAAAATCGATAGTGGGATTCACCCGGTTCAAAAAAACATAGTTAAAGAGGCTCATCCCCACCACGAGGATGAATATGTACAGGAGGGAAAATTTCCAGCCCCCAAAGGGTTTCATGTCCGGCAGTTTCGGGCCGCCGAAGGGAAACTGGGGCCCGTCGCCTTTGGGCTTTTTTTTATCTTTTTGGGGTTCCTGGGACCCAAAATCGCTCATCAAACGCTCCTTTGGGGGAACCTGTTTATGACGTAAACATATAGGGTTCCAAAAGGTAGATAAATCCCCGGCCTTTGCGCCAAAATTTTCGCGGTATTCAGGGAAGGGAAGCTCTGAAAAGGCCAGTTCCCCGGACTCCCCGAACGCTTTTTCCCCGAGCCGGAGCTTTGCGCGAACCGGGCGGGAACAAGCTCAAAGGGCCTCATACTAATATATACAATTGTTTGAACAGCGTCAAACACAGAAGCCGGGCCGTTTTGAGCCCTATCGTTTCTTTGTATAGAATCACGGATACCCCGGAAAATCCTCAAAAAGAGGTGTTTTGCCGTAGAAAATTTTTCCTTTTTCCGGTAGATTTTCCTCAACTATACTTTTCCGATGCCGATAAGGAAAGGTACGACTATGGTTTTCCATGGGCGCACAATCTTATGGTGTCATGGAGGGGACCATTTTGGCATATCAAAACGCATTGGCCACATACCGGGAAACCAGAATAAAAACGGCGAGCCAGGGACAGTTAATCATCATGTTGTACGATCAGGCGATAAAGCATCTGGACCGGGGCCTGGAACTGATGGAAAAGAACGATTCGGGGAAAAAAGACCCCGGCAGAATCGAACACATCGGCAAGGCGATTCTGAAAACCCAGGAAATTATCACCGAATTGATGGTTTCCCTGGACTTCGAGCAGGGAGGGGAAATCGCCCGGAACCTTTTCTCCCTGTATACCTGGTTTAACAAGGAATTGCTGGAGGCGAACATCAAGCAGGATGCCCGGCGGATCACCATCATCAGAAATATGGTGAACGAACTGCGGGGGGCCTGGAGCGAGATTATCGCCAAAAATTCCGTGGAAACCGCCAATAAACAGATTACGGGCGTGAATATTGCCGGCTAGAGAGAGGGGGGGACATGGCAGAAATACTTGACCGGGAAACGGACGCCGCTTTTGCCGCGGACGGGATAATGGAGGGGACGCCCAGCCCCGAAGAGCTGGCCCAGCGGGTGGCGATTCTGAAACGATTCAGAACCCTTCTGACCCAGCAGCGGGACCGGTTCCGGTCGTACCTTGAGGTACTGGATAAACAAAAAGACATTATCGAAAAGGGCGATCCCGATGAACTTCTGGCCCATGTGGAGCTGGAAGAAAAGATCGTGGCGGATATTTTTTCCATCCAAAGGGTTATCGATCCGCTGGAAGATATGTACCGGGCGGCCCTTTCGGGGTTTGAACCCGCCGGAAACGTTTTCCGCAGCGGGAACCGGGAACCTGACGAGGTTCAAAGCCTCAAGACCGCCCTGGAAAGCATGAAAAACGAGGCGGTGATCCGCTCCACCCGGAACAAGGAAATGCTGTCCAAACGGATGGCGGAACTCCGTTCCGAGATCAAGTCCCTGCGGAACAACCCCTACACCGCCCGCCGTTCCGGCTTTTCTGACGGCGGAACCGCATCCCTGATAGACGTGAGCGGTTAACGGCGCGGTTTCGCGGTTTCGCGGGGGTCTGCCTCCGCGAAACCGCGAAGTTTCAGGCCGCAGGGCCCGCCGTCCATAACCACTGCCATTGACACTTTTCCCCGGAGAGAGTATAGTTAGTTTAGTAGAACTAACTATAGGGGTGTCGCATGAAAACCACAAAACTTGAGCGGAGTTCTCCCGCGGGGCAAGGCCCGGCGGCCCGTAAAACCGGCATGGCCCGGCTCTGGGAACTGGCGCTCCGCAAAAAGGCGCTGATTATTTCATCCTGCGTTTTGTCGGTGTTGAGCGTGGCCGTGTCCTTCGTCCCATTTATCGCCGTCTACTATCTGATTCGGGAACTGGTGATCCACTTCGCCGATCTGGGGGCCCTGAGCGCGCCGTACATGATCCGGCTCGGCGTGTTTGCCGCGGGCGGCGCGGCGGCGGCGGTTTTCCTCAACTTTGCCGCCCTTATGTGTTCCCATGTGGCGGCCTTTTCCACCCTCTACGGCTTAAAGCTGGAATTCACCCGCCATGTCGCTGCCCTGCCCCTGGGTTTCCATACGGAAAATTCCACGGGGAAACTGCGGAAGATTGTGGACGAAAACATCGAAAAGCTGGAAGGGTTTATCGCCCACAATCTTCCCGACATGGCCGGCTCCTTTGCCATGCCGGTATTCACATTGGTCATTCTGTTTGTTTTTGACTGGCGGCTGGGGCTGGCGAGCCTGGTGCCTGTCATCATAAGTTACCTTGTCCAGGTGATCGCTTTTAGCAGCAAGACCGCCCAGTCCTTTATGAACAAGTATCAAAATTCCATGGATGACATGAACAACGCGGCGGTGGAATATGTGCGGGGCATTTCGGTGGTCAAGGCATTTAACCAGACCATTTACAGCTTCCGCAAATTTTACGAGGTTATCAAGGAATACGGCGTGTATGTCCTCAACTATACCATGAACTTTGAAATTCTCATGGTGATCTTCATGCTGATCATCAACCAGGTGTACCTGTTTCTGCTTCCCGTGATCATCCTTGTTTCAGGCGGCGCGGGCCTTGCCGGAGCGCCGGAATACGCATCCTTTGCCATGACTGCCCTGTTCTACCTTATCTTCTCCGTTTCTCTTGCTACCCCCTTTACCAAACTGATATATGTTTCCTCCAACGGGAAGCTGATCCTTAACAGCATTGAGCGGATGGATCAGGTACTGGACACGCCGCCCCTTGTCGAGACCGCTTCCCCCAAAACCGCGGATGAATATTCGGTGGCCTTTGACCGGGTAACTTTTACCTACAACGGGGAAGGGGAATCCGTGGCCCTGCAGGACGTATGTTTTACCGCCAAACAGGGGGAAGTAACCGCGCTGGTGGGACCTTCGGGGAGCGGCAAGTCCACCCTGGCCCACCTGATCCCCCGGTTTTACGAAGTGACGGAAGGGGCGGTGAAAATCGGCGGCGTGAACATTCGGGATATGTCAAGCGAATACCTTTTGTCGCTGGTAAGTTTTGTGTTTCAGGACGTATTTCTTTTTAAGCAGAGCATCATCGACAACATTTTGATCGGCAGCAAAGACGCCGGCAGGGATGCCGCCATTGCCGCGGCAAAGGCCGCCCAGTGCCATGAATTTGTGGAGAAGCTGCCCAGGGGCTACGACACGGTGATCGGTACGAAAAACATCCACCTTTCAGGCGGGGAGCGGCAGCGGATTGTTATTGCCCGGGCCATTTTGAAAAACGCGCCCATCATCGTGCTGGACGAGGCCACGGCCTTTGCGGACCCGGAGAACGAGCAGAAGATTCAACGGGCCTTTGAAGAACTGATGAAAAACAAAACCGTGATCATTATCGCCCACCGGCTCTCCACGGTCCGGGGGGCGGACAAGATCGTGGTCATCGATCGGGGCCGCATGGTGGAGGAGGGAACCCACAACACGCTGGTACAGGCCGCCGGACGCTACAGCCGGATGTGGGAGCAGTACACCGGGGCCATGAAGTGGACGCTGGCGGGATGAAAGCCGGGGATTCGCCGGGCGGCGGGGTTTTAGGGACGGAGCCCCCGGCATGAGAAAAAAGCGGCATTGACGCGGCATCAGCGGCGCCAGTAAAGCGGGCAGAAGAGCAGGAATACGGTCCACAGTTCCAGGCGTCCTGCGATCATTACAAAAGAAAAAAGCCATTTGATATGATCCGGAAAGGCGCCGTAGTTATGGGAGGGCCCCACCGCGCCGAATCCAACGCCGATATTCCCCGTGATCGACAGGGCCGCGCTGAAGGCGGAAAAAACATCCGTTCCCGACGCGGCGGTGATAAGGGTCGTGGCGGCTACCACGAGCAGATACAGGCAGAAGAAACCGGCCACCCCGTAAATCACGTCCTTCCGCCCTACCCGCTTGTTCAACTGAATCGAAAAAACTCCGCGGGGGTGGATGAGCCGCCGCAGCTCATTTCCCATCTGCTTCCAGAGTACCGCATGGCGGATCACCTTGAGACCCCCGGCGGTGGAGCCCGAACATCCGCCGATGAACATGAGGATGAACAGAACCATCCGGGCGAGGGCCGGCCACTGTTCATAATCGGTTATGGCGGAACCGGTGGTGGAGAGGAACGAGGCGGCCTGATACGCGGCGCGGCGCAGGGCCGAAAGGGGGGAGCCGTAGACGGGGATCAGCGACAGGGTAAGGACCGTCAAAGCGGCAAGAAAAATCCCCAGGTATACCCGGAGTTCCGTATTCGCCGCAATGTCCCGGAACTTGCCCCGCAGAAGACGGTAGTAGAGGTTGAAGTTGATCGCCGTCAGCAGCATAAAGATCGCGGAGACCCCTTCGATAAAGGGCGAATCAAAAACGGCGATCCCCCCGTTCCGGGTGCTGACTCCGCCGGATGCCATGGTGGTAAAGCTGTGGCAGAGGGCGTCGAACCAGCCCATGCCCCCCAAACGATAGAGGGCAAAAAGGATTAAGGTAAAGGCGCAGTAGGTCAGCCAGAGCAGCTTGGCGGTAACGGTTATTTTGGGGGTAATTTTTTCTTTTTCCGGCCCCGGCGCTTCGGCCTTGACAAGCTGAAAGCCGCCGATCCCCAAAAGGGGGAAGAGGGCCACGGTGAGGAGGACTATCCCCATGCCGCCAAACCAGTGGGCCAGGCTTCGCCAGAGCAGCAGAGACCGGGGCAGGGCCTCCACATCCGCCAGCGTAGTGGCCCCGGTGGTGGCAAAGGCGCAGGCGCTTTCAAAAACCGCATCGGTAAAGCTGATCCCGCAGGGGGAAAAATAAAACGGCAGGGCCCCCAAAATGCCGGCCAGGGCCCAGACCGCAAAGACCAGCAGAAAACCGTCCCTGGCGCTCAGATGGAGTTCCTTTTTCCGCAGCGATAAAAAGCAGATCAGAATCAGCGGCAGGGAGCAGCCGATGGGGAGAAGGAAGGCCCGGATCATGGGGAGGTCCCCTGTCAACAGGGCGGCGATCAGCGGGATCGCCATGATAATGTCAACTATCCCCAACAGGGTCAGGATCAGGCGAAGGAGGGTCAGTCCCCGGAGGAACGCCAAACGCATACCGGCACTCCCAGTTCTTCCGCGGTTTGTTTAAGGTTCTCCCACACCCCTTCGGCGAGGGGGACGCCCCGGCGGGCGCTTTCCGCTTCCGCTTCCTGTTCTTTGAGGCCGGCGTAGTAGACCCGCTTTGTCCCCTCGGTGGGGGGCAGGGCCGCAAGCTCATCCAGCATCCGGCTCATATCCTGTTTGAAGTCCTCCGGGGGCCGGAAGAGGTCGAGCCGCAGGGCCATGAAAAAGTGGCAGACCCGGGCGGATGTTTGTTCCGAATCCTTGACCGCGCCGCCGAAAACGCCCCCGGAGCAAAGGGCGGTGAGGATGTCCACCATCACCGCCAGGCCGTAGCCCTTGTAGCCGCCGAATTCTTCGCCCTCCCCGCCCAGGGGGAGGAGGCCGCCGCCCCGCTGGTAGAGCATATCTTCCAGAAGACGCAGAGGATCGCCGGTTCCCAGGCCCCTGGTATCCACCGCCCAGCCTGCGGGAATTTTTTTCCCCTCCCGTTCATAGACCTCCACCTTGCCCCTGGTAACGGTGGTAGTGGCCATGTCCAGGCTGAACATTTTTCCGTCAAGGCCGGGGGCGGCAAAGGCGATGGGGTTGGTGCCGAACATGGCTTTCCGGGCAAAGGTGGGAACCCCCAGGGCCGCAGTGTTGGTCATGGCGATGCCGATCATGTCCTCTCTGGCGGCCATTTCCGCGTAAAACCCGGCAATGCCGAAGTGGTTGGAGTTGCGGATGGAGCAGACGCCGAAGCCGTTTTTTTTCGCCCGGACGATCACGTTTTCCATGGACTGTCTGCTGAGAGAAAGGCCCATGCCCCCTTCGGCGTCCAGCACCAGGGAGACCGGCGTTTCATGGAGGACCGTAGGTTTGACGCCGCCCCGGATGAGCCCCAGCCTGATTCCGCCGGCATAGCGTTTAATCCGGGCCACTCCGTGGCTTTGGATGCCCCGCGCGTCCGCGGTGGCGAGGATCCGGGCCGAATCCGCGGCTTCGTCTTCGGGGATTCCCAGGGCGGTAAAAATTCCGGCGCACATTTTTTCCAGCGCGGTCCGTTCTATAAAAATCATATTTGCCTCTTATGAGTAGCTGTTCCAAAACTTCAGTTGTTGGAACAGCTACCTTGAATTTGATGGAAAAATCGGGCCGGACTTTAGTCCGATTTGACCGGTTTTTCCGAGAGCTTGTTCCGAAACCAACCGGGTTTTGGAACAAGCTCATGATTATGGAAATACGTCGACGGGAATCTCCGTCCCGCCGGGGGCCCGGATTCCCGCGGCGGCCAGAGCCGCCCGCAGGGATGCGGCCCGCGATTCAAGGAGAACCGGAGGCAGCGCCTCCGCCAGCGGATCCTCAGGTGCGGGCCGGGCCTTGCCGTAAATTTGAAAGCCGCGCACCCCCGGCGGAACAGGGCCCGGCGCCTCCCCCGTGGACGGGATGCCGGCCCCGGCAGCCGGTCCCGGCGCGGCGGACATTCCGGCCCCGGCCAATTCCAGCGCCAGTTTTTCCCATGCCGCGGCCTCCGAATCCGGCGGAGACCGGCCATTTATCGAACAGACCATGGTCTGAATAATCACCGGGGCCAGGCGGACAAAATCCCGGATTTTTCCGGTGAGGGCCTCAAAGGGAACGCCGCAGCGGTCTATACGGTCGTACCAGTCTTCCGTGCCCGCATCCAGTTTAAGCCAGATCCGCAGCGTCCATGTTACGGCAGCGCGGCGGAGAAACTCGAAGGTTTCCGCTTTGAGCAGCCCCGTCCCGTTGGTGATAAGCACCAGCGCGGCTTCCGGGGCCAGCGCGTCCCGGAACCAGGCGGCGCGTTCCAGCGCGGCGGGAAAGGCAGGAGCCATCGTGGGTTCTCCGTTGCCGGAAAAACAGAGATCCCTGACGGGAAGGCCCCGTTCTTTCGCGTCGTTCAAAACCGGGGGAAGTTCCGTCTCCAGCCGCTCAAGGGAAAAGGCCGCTGCGGACTGAAAGGGAAAGACCTCGCAATAGGGGCAGTCAAACGAGCAAACCTTGTGATCCGGGAAAAGGTTGATCCCCACCGAGAGCCCCCGGGAACGGCGGGAATAGACCGGATAGACAAGGGCGCCTTCCTCCCGGCCCCGGTGGTTTTCCACGGGGCCGATGGCCCCTGTTTTCGGCGCCCCGCCCGGCGGCTTCATGTTGATAACGGCCCTTGACGGGCCGCCGCTGATTGGGCGTGGGCGATCAGTCCTTCGGCCCGGGCGATTGTTTCCGCGGCCCGGCGGGCGGCCTCAAAACCCGCGCCGGGGATACAGCGGAGGGTGGTAACGGTTTTAAGGAAATGCCGCACCGAAAGGCCCCCGGTATAGCGGGCGCTCCCCGATGTGGGGAGGGTGTGGTTGATCCCCGCCGAATAATCCCCCAGGACTTCCGCGGACAGGGGCCCAATAAAGAGGGAGCCGTAATTTTTCAGCCGGGGCAGCCAGGATTCGGCGTCTTTGGTCTGGAGTTCCAGATGTTCCGGCGCGATGGTATTGGCGATGACAGCCGCCTCGTCCTGATTTTGATAGATGATGATAAGGCCCCCGGCTTCAAGGGAAGCGTGAGCGGGCGATTCGGCGGGGAGTGAGGCACGGCGGCGTTCCAGGGCGGCGGCGATCCGCTCCGCCGTCTCCCGGCAGGGAACCAGGGCCCGGGCCCGGGCTTCGGGATCATGTTCCGCCTGGGCCAGCATATCCGCGGCGATAATATCCGCCGCCGTTTCCACGGCCCGCGAATGTGCCGCCGTCATATCCGCGCCCCCAGGGTCCCGGCCCGAATCCGTTCCGGCCTGTTTCGCGGGGCCGGGGGGCGCAGTCCCGGCGGCATCGCTGATGATGAGTACGTCCGTGGGGCCCGCCACAAAATCTATCCCCGCCTCGCCGTAGAGGAGCCGCTTTGCCGCGGCCACATACTTGTTCCCCGGCCCGGCGATAAGGTCAACCCGTGGTACGGTTTCGGTTCCCAGGGCCAGAGCGGCGATGGCCTGCGCGCCGCCCAGGGCGAAGATCCGGCGGGCCCCGGCAAGATGGGCGGCGGCCAGAATACGGGTGTCCGGGAGGCCGTCTTCCCCCGGCGGGGAAATGAGAAAAACCTCCTCCACTCCGGCGGCAATCGCGGGGACAAGGCCCATGAGCGCCGAGGAGATCAGGGGGAAGCGTCCGCCGGGGACGTAGACCGCCACCCGCCGGACGGGGATAACCCGCTGGCCCGTAAAAAGACCCGGCTCCATCTCGTACTCGAAACCGGCAAACTGTTTTTTCTGTTCCAGGGCAAAGCGGCGGATATGGGCGGCGGCCAGCTCCAGCGCGGCGGCCAGTTCCGCGTCTTCGGCGGCAAGCCGTTCCCAGGCCGCCTTTGCCACGGCGGCGGGGACTTCAGGATTTGCCGGGACGCTTTTGTCAAACCGGGCGGCATAGCGCCGCAGCGCCGCGTCCCCTTCGCTCCGTACCGCGGCGATAATTTCTTTTACCGCGGCCTCAACCGTTTCGTTACGGGAAGCGGCGACCTCTTTTTTCCAGCAGGCCTCAAATTCGCCGCCTGAAATTATTGTCATACATCCTCCGAAAACGCGCCTCGTATTTTTAGATAGTGTCTGTCCACAAAGTCGGTTACTTTGCGGACAGACCTTGCATTTGCTCCCGTTTTGTGCCAAAACGGTACGCAAAATGCCTATTTCAAGGAAGTCTGTCCATAATGTGTCTACATTATGGACAGACACTAGATAAACTCCCGGCTGTCCAGCAGGATCGTTACCGGGCCGTCGTTGGTATACCGCACCTTCATCGCCGCCTGAAACACGCCGCCTGAACAGGGAAGCCCCAGGCCGCGGATCCGTTCCATAAAATATTCGTACAGGGGCCGGGCTTGATCCGGCTCCGCGGCGCCGCCGTAGTAAGGCCGCCGTCCCTTGCGGGCATCCGCCAGCAGGGTGAACTGGGAAACCGCCAACGCTCCGGCGGCCTGGTCCTGGGCGTTCAGGTTCAGCAGGGAAATATTCATCTTCCCTTCAACATCGTTAAAAATACGCAGATTGGCAACTTTTTCCGCCAGCTTCTCCGCGTCTTTTTCCGTGTCGTCACGGGCGACGCCCAGATACACCAGCAGCCCCGATTCCAGCGCTCCAACTATTGCCCCTTCCACCGAAACCGAAGCGTCCAAAACCCGCTGAACCACCGCTTTCATATCAGCTCTTTACATTCTTCAAGCAGGGCGTCCATCTCCCCGCCGGTCCCGATGCTGATCCGCAAAAAATCGGCGATCCGGGGTTTGTTAAAATGTCTGACCAAAATTCCCCGTTCCCGGAGACGGGCAAAAAAATCCGCGCCGGCCATGTCGGGGGAACGGACAAAAATAAAATTCGCCGCCGAGGGAATCACGATAAAGCCCATGCCCGTGAGCGCGGCGGAAACCCGGTCCCGTGTGGCGGCGACCTGGCGGTTCACGCCGTCATAATACGCGGTGTCGGACAGGGCCGCGGCGGCCCCGGCCTGGGCCAGGCGATCCACCGTGTAAGAGTTGAAGGAATCCCGGATCCGGCAGAGCCCTTCGATCAGGTTCTCGTTCCCGATGGCGAAGCCAACGCGGAGCCCCGCCAGCGAGGCGGATTTGGACAGGGTGTGTACTGTCAGGAGGTTGGGATATTCGTTGACGCAGGGAATCAAAGATTCCGCGCCAAAGGCCGCGTAGGCTTCGTCGATCACCACTATCCGGCGGTTTTCAAGCTGGTATGACAAAAGAGGTAGCAGTTCCCGAACCGCAAGGGCCCGGCCTGTGGGGGCGTTGGGGTTGGGCAGGATCACCCCGCATGAGGGAACGCAATAGTCCTCCGCATGGAGGTAAAAATCCTCAGCCAGCGGAACCGCGCAGAAGGGAATATCCCAGAGTTTCGCGTAGACCGGATAAAAACTGTAGGTGATGTCCGGGAACAACACCGGTTCCGCGTCCGGTTTTGCGGACGCGGCGGAGGGCTCCGGGGCCCCTTCAAAAAAAGCCCCAAAGACAAAGGCCAGAATTTCATCGGAACCGTTCCCCGCAAAAACCTGTTCCGGCCCCACTCCGTATCGCCGGGCAACGGCCTCCCGCAGTTCCGTACAGGCCGGATCAGGGTAGCGCCTGAGCCGTTCCGCCCCTTCGGCAAGAACAGCCGTAATCGCTTCCGCCACCTTTGGCGAAGGCGGATAGGGGTGCTCGTTGGTGTTGAGTTTGATAAGCTTCCGGTCCCGGGGCTGTTCCCCCGGCACGTAGGGCGAAAGCCCCCGCGCCCGCCGGTTCCAGTATACACTCATTCTGTCCCCCCTGCTTATGGATCAAGTTCCTGCCGGTACCAGTCAAGCTTCCGGGTAAGAAACATGATTAACGCCAGGACCGCGAAGGTGCCCAGGGAGCCGATAAGCAGCGCATACGATTCGGCGTTCAGTACGGCATACAAAAGGACATACGATATGGTAACAACCAGCCCCATGTACCCGCTTTTATTCCACGACGGCAGCAGGGAACGGGAATAGAGAGTCAGCAGCAGCGTAACCGCCAGGGCGGCAAAAATATAGGCGGTGTAAAAGGGAAGCTGCTCGGATAACGAAAGCAGCAAAAGATAAAAGACCGCGTTACCGATACCGGAAAGCAGATACGGTACGGGGTGAATACTCTTTTTGGTAAACACTTCAAGCAGAAACAACGTGAGGAAGGGAACAATCAAAAAAAGAAAAGCATATTTTACCGCCCGGGTATTCAGTGCGTAGGTGTCTATGGCGCGGAAAAAATCAACCCCGAACAAGGAATCGGCATAATTCTGCTCACTGCCGTAATCCTTCTGGAACAGCGGAATATCGCGGCTCAAATAATTCACGTCCCAGGAAGCCGAGAAGCCGGCATCGCCGATCGCAGATTCGCCGGGAAGATAGGCGCCCTGAAAAGACGGGGAACTCCAATCGGCGGAAATGGCCGCGTGGGTGTCCTGGCCTAAAGGCAGGAGCCGGATGTATTGGCCGCCCTGTATGCCGATGCTGATGTTAAACGCCGCCACCTTATCTTCAAACCCTGAAAGGCTGGCGTATATGCCGCTGGTAGACCTGCTGTAGCCGTAACCAAAGAGACTGTACCCCCGGTTGCCGGGTTTGAAAAAAAGTTCAGTATCATTCCAGGTGGAGGCGTTTATTTTGCGAATCCCCTTCTGGCTGGAAAGGGAGATGATCAATTCCGCCTGATCGGGGAAAATTTCCTCGTTCGACAAAAGCTCAGAAACCGCCATGCCGGGATCAAACACCCCCGAGAGGGTGAGGGTCCCCGAAAAAAGGGGGACCGAAAAAATGCCCCGCTTGCGCGTTTCGGTTTTGAACGCCGCGTCAATATCCAGCTTCTGGGGGCTTATGATCAGCGAAAAGGGAGTTTTCTCAATTTCGATCTTTTCCCCCTCTTTTTCGGTTTTTGTGCGGACCTCATCGGTCCTGATGCCGGGGATCCTGACCATAGGGCCCGCCGCCACAAGCTGCTTCCCCCAGGCTTCCATAATATCCGACTCCGCAGAAGCCGCGGTTCTCCCCCGCTCGTCAACCAGCCCGCGGATCATGCCCAGAGGAATGAGCAGCAGCAGCACCAGCACTACCAGCAGCAGCGCCTTAAAGGTGTAGCCCTGGGTAAATTTCTTAAACGCCGGAAATTTATCCTTGTCCATATTCATTACTCCTGTATCCTTTGATAGAAAGTTGTTGACTATTCCTTGTGCCTTCTGTCCAGTTCGTCCAGGATCTCTTCCACCTTTACCCCTTCCCTGGTCAAAAGGACGGTGGCAAAATAGAGGAGGTCCGCCGCTTCCCAGATCATTTCGTTACGACCTTTGGCGGCGCAGAGTTCTTCCGCCTCTTCGAGAATTTTTTCCCGCACCAGTTCGTCATCCAGGGTGGCGGTGTAGGAACCGGGGGCGGCGGTTTTGAGCCGTCCGGCCACGATGCTCTGGAGAAAATCCCAGGTATAGCGGCGGTCAAGGCCGAAGCAGGAGAAGGCCCCGGTGTGGCAGACCGGCCCGGCAGGTTCGGCGGTTGCCAGGATCGCGTCCCGGTCGCAGTCCGCCCGAAGGCGGATGAGGCTGAGGGTGTGGCCGGAGCTTTCTCCCTTCATCCAGAGTCTGTCCCGGCTGCGGCTGTGAAAACAAACCCGGCCCCGCTTGAAAGTTTCGGCAACGGCGTCGGCATCGGCAAAGCCCGTCATCAGAACCTGGCCGCCGGGGCTCTGAACTATCAGGGGGAGGAGTGAAGCGCCCGCGGCGGAGCCCCCAGGGGGGAGGCCCACGGGAGCTTGTCCTTTTTCCCAGTTCAGGGAACGGACGAAACAATCCGCCAGGCTGAGCTTCCCGGTGTAAAGGGCCATGCCGAGCTGCACATCGCAGCCCAGCCGGGCCAGGGTTTCTACTTCCTCAATGGTAGAGACCCCGCCGGCCACGGTAAGGCCGCAGGAGACCGCTTCCCGGAGGCGGCGTACCGGCTCCGGATTGATCCCCTCCATGCACCCTTCCCGCTCCACGCAGGTAAAAAGAAATTCCGACACAAAAGGTTCGGCTTCTTTCGCCGCCGCCGTCAGATCCAGACTTGTCGGGGTTTTCCAGCCGTCCACCACGATTTCGTAGTTCCCCTTTTCGGTGATCCGGGCATCCACCGCCGCGATGATCCGCTCCCGGCCTATCGTTTTCGCCAGGTCTTCGAGGAAGGGAATGTTCACCCGGAATTCGCCGCCGGAAACTCCGGCTCCTTTTTTCGCCGGGTCGCGGAAACAGGCGGAGCCCACGATAATTTTCCGGGCCCCCAGGCTTACCAGTTCCTTTGCCTGCGCGGCGCTTCGGATACCGCCCCCTACCCGGCATTCGGCCTTGCGGAGCAGAGGTTTTATCATTTCAAGGTTGCCGGGAGAAGCCCCCCCGTTCCCAGCAGGAACTTTGCCCATAGCGGCGTCCAGGTCGATGACCGCCACTTCGCCGCAGCGGTCAAATTCCTCCGCCAGCTCAACGGCGTTATCCTGCTGGAGGACCAGCTCCGAGCCCTGCTTTAACTGAACGACCTTTCCGTCCTGTATGTCGATTGACGCAATAACCATATAGGAAACAGCTTAGCGGTTTTCCGGCGGCGCGGCAACAGCGCCCCCGTTAAGAGGCATTATTGGATAGCGGTTAGCCGGATCGCCGGTGAGGTTCTTCATTTAGACTCGGTACCGGTTCCTATCTGGCCGCCTCGGTAGCAAAGCCCAGGTCCCGGTAGCCCTTCATGCGCCGGTTAAACATCCGCTGTAAGACCGGGACCTTTTCGTCCACGTAATCATATATCCGTATCTCGGTTTTTCCCTGGGCACTGCGGTTAAGCCGTCCGGCATACTGTATTAATGTCCCCTTCCAGGAAAAGGGAAAGACAAGAAACAAGGTATCAAGACAGGACAGATCGAAACCTTCCCCAAGGTATTTTCCCGTTGCCAGAATGATCCGGTTTGAACCGGAAGGTACATTCTGTATATTTTCCATGATGGTTTTTAGCTGTTTCTTGCCCAGGCCGCCTTTCAACACAAAAAGATACTCCGTACACGCGCCCAGACTATCCGCCAGCAGGGCCAGATGATCAAGGCGTTCACTCAAAACCAGTATCTCCCGCCCCTGAGCGTACGCGGCGGTAATGTCATGGATAATTACCTTATTTCTGTCCGCGTCCGTCCAAAGCAGTTTGAACAACTCCTGAATCTCAAGAGGCGTAGCGGTAACAACCCGTGGCTCACTGTCATTTCCACCATCATTCCCACCGGAAGCGGATGAGGCGGCAGGTTTAACAGGTTTAACAGGTTCAATAGGATCGACAGGTTCCGGCAACTGGAAGCCGGTGTACCGGGGAATCACCTTCTGGATGAACCGGGCGCTGTGCCGGGGGGCCGTGTAACAAGGCTCGCCCAGATTCATAAGGACAATGGGCTGCTGTCCGTCCTTGCGGGTTATGGTCGCGGAAAGACCCAGCCGGTAATAGGCGGGACATTTCCGGATAACGCTTTCAAAAGAGACCGCCGATATATGATGACATTCGT